>JAIRSQ010000147.1 GCA_031255395.1 Spirochaetaceae bacterium
AAATCCGGCGTTGCCGGACAAAATAAATTTGTTTTAAGGAAGGAAGGAATTATGAGAAGTGTGTGCAGACTGGTCATCGCCGCGGCGTTATGTATCGCCGCCGTTGTCCCTGCCGCGTGGTGCGGCGCAAAATCGGAAGCTGCCGGCAAAGATGCCGGCATAGTTACGGTAACGGATCTTGCCGGACGGCAGGTAACGCTTAAGCTGCCCGTGAAAAAGGTGAATATCAATGCGTCAGGTTCGGGCGGGGCGTTTCTTGCAATGTCGGCACTCTTGGGAACGGAAGTGGCGGATTACCTTTCGTCATGGGATGCCGGACTTAAGAATAACCGCTTTGATATGTACGAGGAGTACCGGTCAAAGATTCCCGCGCTTGATCAGGTGCCGGTTGTAGGGGGAATTGGCACCGATTTGAATTTGGAAAAACTGATCCAATTAAAACCGGATGTCGTGATATGGTCAGTCGGCTCGCGTGATCAGGCCAAAGAAATAGCGGAACCCGCGCTCGCGGCGGCGGGGATTCCCATTGTCTATATGGATTATCACGCGGAAACAATCGAAAACCATACAAAAACAACGCGGCTTTTGGGTCGGCTTTTCGGGAAAGAAGCGCGGGCTGAGGAAATTATCAAATTCTACACGGACAATAGGAATATGATTAACGAAAGGCTTGCGAAGACAAATACAAAGCCGCTTGTGTATGTGGAGCTTGGGTCGGGATACAATGTTTACGGCAACACTTACGGCGATACAATGTGGGGCGCGATGATAAAAAATACCGGCGGAACCAATATGGCGGAAGGAATCGTCCAAAACTACGCGCCGGTCAACGCGGAATTGATACTTTCAAAAAATCCCGACATAATCATTCTGGCCGGTTCGTACTGGCCCGCTAATCCCGACTCCGTGCGTATGGGATACCTTTCTAACGAAGCCGATACCCAGCAGCAGATCCGCGCCTACTTGAACCGCCCGGGATGGCCGCAATTGGATGCCGTAAAAAACAAGCGTTTTTTTGCCATTTATCACGGACTTGCCCGCGATCTTTACGATGCGGCGGCATTCGCTTTTCTTGCAAAGTGTATTCACCCGGACTTATTTGTCGATGTCGACCCGATGGGTATGCTGCAAGAATACTACGATCGTTTTTTGCCATACGACCTTTACGGTGTATGGATGACACATCTTGAATAGGGAGCGGCATGAAAACTCACACGGCAACCGTAATACAGGATTATAAAGAAAAATCACGGAAGCGTTTGGCGAAAATCGCCGCAGGGCTCTGTATATGCGCGGCAAGTTTTATAGCGGATATTCTGATAGGACCAAGCTGGCTTACGCTTTCGGAAACGTTTGCCGCTCTTTTCCGGCGGGAAACGGTTCCTGTAACAACGGCGGTTATCGTGTGGACACTGCGCCTGCCCGCCGCGCTGATGGCTCTTGGCGTGGGCGCTTCGCTTGGACTTGCCGGCGCGAGCATTCAGACAATTCTGGATAATCCGCTGGCAAGCCCGTACACTCTGGGCATTTCGGCGGGCGCGGGTTTCGGCGCGGCGCTGGCGGTCATCTTTGGCGGTTCCCTGCCAAGTTTTATAGGCGCCTCGCTCGTTCCGGTTTACGCTTTTTCATTCTCGGTATTGACCTGTATGCTGATATATTTTATGGGAAGATTCCGCAGTTTAGCTCCCGAAACGATGCTGCTTTGCGGACTCGGCCTGTCATTTTTGTTTCAGTCGCTACAATCGCTGTTACAGTATATCTCTTCGCCGGAAGCCCTGCAAAGCATAGTGTTCTGGCTTTTTGGCAGCCTCGCAAGGGCGAATTGGATTACTGTAGCGCTGATATATCTGGCGTTGTTTGTAATTCTGCCGCTGACTCTTGTTGACGCATGGAAACTTACCGCGCTGAAGCTGGGCGACGAAAAGGCCCGCAGTCTGGGAATAAACGTTGAGCGTCTGCGTATGAAGATTTTTATTTTAATATCGCTGCTCACAAGTTTTGCAGTATGTTTTGTCGGTGTCATCGGTTTTATAGGACTTGCGGGGCCGCATATAGCGCGTATCCTTGTCGGCGAGGACCAGCGTTTCTTTATTCCGCTTTCCGCCGTATTCGGCGCGGCGATACTTTCCGCCGCATC
Organism: Spirochaetaceae bacterium; assembly: GCA_031255395.1. Classification (GTDB taxonomy): domain Bacteria; phylum Spirochaetota; class Spirochaetia; order Treponematales; family Breznakiellaceae; genus JAIRMY01. The sequence goes on from JAIRSQ010000147.1 coordinate 2,138, forward strand.
CGTCATCAGCAAAATCGTATCACTCGGCGCAATGCTTCCAATCGGAATCGTTACGGGACTGATAGGCGTTCCGTTTTATTTCTCGCTAATATTCAGGAGTCGAAAGAGGTATTTAAAATGATAGAAGTCTCAAATTTGTCGTTTTGCTACAAAGGGTATACTCGTAACAAAATTCTGACCGAAGTAACCATGACGGCGTATCCGGGCGAAATCACCGCTATAATCGGTGCCAACGGCATCGGAAAATCCACTATCCTGAAAAATATTTGCGGTCTGCTCAAAGGTTCAGGAGGTATAAAAATATGCGGAAAGAATATCGGGGAATACAGCGGAAAAGATCTCGCTTCGAGCATTAGCTATCTGTCGCAGGATACAGCGTCAAACGCGCTGCTTTCCGTCTTTGAAGTCGTACTGCTTGGCAGGGTTGCCCGGCTGACCGCTGCCGTTCCCGAAGCCGAATTGACCGCTGTCCGCGATGTTCTGCACAGGCTGAATCTGGAGGAGTACGCCGGAAGAAATATAGGGGAACTGTCGGGCGGCCAGCGGCAGCTTGTGTTTATAGCGCAGGCCCTTGCGCGTAATCCTAAAATCCTTATCATGGACGAACCCACAAGCAACCTTGATTTGTACTATCAGTTTCAAATAATGAATCTGTTGAAAGAATTAACCGTCACTGAAAATTTTACGACGCTTATCTCGCTCCACCAGCTTGATCTGGTGGCGCGCTTTGCGGACAAGGTTATCGTTATCAGCGACGGGCGCGTATACGATTACGGAACGCCGGAAAAAACACTCACGGCCAAAACATTCAGAGACGTATACCGCATGAACACCGAAATTATAAACAAGGACGGAGCGGCATACGTAATACCGGTAAGCCAGTACTCCGCATAACCGGCAGGAAGGATTTTTAATGAAACAAAACTATCTGGGCGCGTACGGACGGCTGTTAACATACGTGGGCGCTATCAAAACGGAAGCGGCGATAAAGGCGGCTATCAGTCTTGGCGTGAACGCGAGCTATGTGTTTCAGGCCGTTGTGATGGCGCGGGCGGTATCGCTCGTCTTTAACGGCGCGGGCGTCGAGGCTATAGCGCCGCTTGTCGTGATGGCGCTCGCCGCCGTGCTGGTGAGGGGAGCGCTGACTAGGGCGCTTGAGGTGTGGACCAAAGTCATGGCGGCGCGGGTAAAGACAAAAATACGTCTTGCGGTATTCGACAAGATACTCAGGCTGGGGCCGTCGTTCGTGTACAACAAACGCAGCGGGCAATTACAGTCGCTCGTGCTGGACGGCATCGAATCGCTTGAGCCGTTTCTGGTAAACTATATCCCGCATATCGCCAGCGTAGCCGTTACCGGCCTCGCTATCGGCATATATCTATGCGGCCTCGACTGGCTTACCGGAACGGTCGTGATAACCGCGATGCTGTTATGCGTAACCGTTCC
>JAIRSQ010000041.1 GCA_031255395.1 Spirochaetaceae bacterium
AGCGTGGACAGGTGATTCGCCGGCTTGCTTTTGATCTTGTCCGGCACGCCGCCAAGCCCCTCCTGAATGAGTTGCCGCAACGACCAGCCGGCGCAGTAACCTGAAAACATTGACAGGTCGTGCAGGTGGAAGTCCGCGTTCCGGTGCGCGTCCGCGATTTCCGGCGTGTATATGTTTTTGAGCCAGTAATTCGCCGTGATGCTCCCGGAATTGTGCAGAATGAGCCCGCCCAGCGAATAGTTGACGTTGGCGTTTTCGTTGACGCGCCAGTCGGACTGCTTTAGGTAGCCGTCCATAGTCGTGTCGATGTCGATCATCAGCCTTTTCGCGTCCCGCACCGCCTCGTGCCGAGCGCGGTAAAGGATGTACGCTTTGGCCACGGCGGTCTCTCTCGCTTCGATAAGGGCGTTTTCAACCAGATCCTGAATCTCTTCAATGGCGGGGATCGATTTTTCGTGCCTGGAGGCCATCATTTCCATGATCATCTCTTCGACGCGGCGCGTTACGGCCTCTATTTTTTTATCGTCTGTCCCGTCCGCCGCGCTTTTTCCATCCTTGCGCCCGCGAACGGCAACGAAGGCTTTGGAGACGGCGTTTTTTATTTTGGAGCGGTCGAAAGGCTTAACCTCGCCCGACCGTTTTACGACGTTTTTTATCACTTTCCTCCCCCAGTCTTTTAATTTCCTCGACAAACTCGTCAAGATTTTCAAAATGCCGGCATACGGACGCGAATCTGATGTAAGCCACCTTATCCAACAGCCCCAGCCTGTCGAGCGTCATCTCGCCGATAATGTTCGTGGGCACTTCGCGTTCCAGTCCGGCTAAAACCGTTGCCTGATCCTCGACTTCGTTGACAAGACGCTCCACATCCATCCGCGATACGGGCCGCTTCTGGATGGCCCGTTCCAAACCGGCCTCAATCTTGCCGCGGTCGAAAGGCTCGCGCCTTCCGTCCCGTTTTACCACCATCAGCGGCTTTTCTTCAATGCGCTCGTAGCTTGTAAACCTGCAACCGCAGGCGACGCATTCCCTACGGCGGCGCACCGCGTCACCTCTGGCAAGCGTCCTCGATTCGAGAACTTTATCGTCGATGTTGCCGCAGTTGGGACACCGCACTGAACCGCCTCCTGCACAAATCCGGCATTTTGAACCGCCTCTCATTATATTTAGCGGTTTGCGTTAACAATGTCAAGATAGTACGCTAGATATTGTGTGTCAAGACCCCGCGAGAGGCGGGCGGCAATTTTATGCGGGACTGTTAAAGGACGCTTTGTTTTTATTTGTCAAATCGCCGCTCTTTTTGCCGTTTGCCTTGCGGCGGTTTGCGCGGAACGCGAAATCGCTGCGAGAGAGGGGACTTGAACCCCTAAACCTTGCGGCACCAGATCCTAAGTCTGGCGTGTCTGCCAATTTCACCACTCTCGCTTGCGGACTTCGACGCGGACGCGCCGGACGGACAACCACGGTCGGGGAACCGTTACCGGCTTCATTTGCGGACGGCGGCTTTCGCAAATTACTACAGTGCCCTTAGCGCCCTTTGGCCGCGTCCTGTAAGCGGGAAACGGGAGTCGGACCCGCGACATCCACCTTGGCAAGGTGGCGCTCTACCACTGAGCTATTCCCGCGCGTTGCTTAAGATTTGCGCGTTTCAGGTTTTATGTCAAGGTGGCGCTCCGCTCGTCGGCAAGCGGCAATTTTGCCTAAGAGCAATATTTGAAATCAATTAGCCTGTTCCGAAACTAATTGACTGTGCGCTAACGCGCACGGTTTTGGAACAGCCTCAATATTTTTTAATATTGCTAGAATTGCCGGACGGAGCGGGGGGGCATTTAACTGTTCGAATTTCAGGTATAAAATGAGGCGCGGGCTGTCATTAAAGAAAACTATGAAAACGAAGGGCGGCGCTAGCGGCCTGTTTATGGGTTGCTTAGGAGGGTTTATGGCTAGAGTTAATGATTCGCTGTTGTCAAACTGCACGAGCGGCGGGTGCGGGGCCAAGATAGAGAGCGAGGGGCTTGCTCGCCTGTTAGCGGGACTGTCGGCGGATAGCGGCCAAAATCTGCTTGTCGGATATGACGCTTCAGACGACGCCGCCGTTTACCGGCTTGACGGAGAATATTCGCTTGTGTCAACGGTTGACTTTTTCCCGCCGATGATCGATGACGCCCGGACATTCGGGCGGATAGCGGCGGCAAACGCGCTGAGCGACGTATGGGCGATGGGAGGCCGTCCCATACTGGCGCTGAACCTTGTCTGTTTTCCGGAAGCGATGGATAAAAAAATTCTTGCGGATATACTGGCGGGAGGCGCGGAAAAAATAACGGAAGCCGGGGCCGCGCTGGGCGGGGGACATTCGATTTACGACAGGGAGCCAAAGTACGGACTGGCCGTTACCGGCATCGTTGAAACGTCGAAGGCGTTGCGAAACAACACGCCCAAGACCGGGCATAAATTGATACTCACGAAACCGCTGGGCGTAGGCATCGTTATGGCGGCGTTGCGTGCGGGCATGGCGGACGAGGATGCGGTAAGGCGCGCTACGGCTTCGATGGAAAGGCTGAACCGCTATGCCTGCGAAGCGATGGCGGGCTTCGATGTTAGCGCCTGCACGGACGTTACCGGTTTCGGGCTGCTTGTCCATGCCCTTGAGATGGCGGGGGATTCGGCCGCGGTCATGCTGTATCCCGACGCGTTGCCGTTCATTCCTGAGGCGGCTGGCTACGCTAATGAATACCTGCTGACCGCCGCCGGCCAGCGCAACCGCAATCGCGTGGAAAAACTTATTAGCGTCAGCCGGCTGCCGTTTGCCGTTCAGGAGCTTATGTTCGACCCGCAAACGTCGGGCGGACTTTTGATAGCGGTGTCCGCCCGCGAAGCTGAAGAGCTCGCGCGCCGCATAACAGACGCCGGAGACTGTTCTGCCGCTATCATAGGCGAAATAGTGCCGAGACAGGGAAACGCGCCTATAATTTTTCGTTAATGAGCCTCCCCGCCGCGAATAGGTGTCAATGAAGAGACCGCTTTTCGCGCCTCCGTTTTTTGTCCAAACGGAGGCGCGGCGTCCCGTATTCGGCGTAGCGGCTGGAAAGACGCTCAAGTCCGGGCGGGGGCGGCTTACAGCGTGTCAGGCGAATCGAGGGCGGCGGGAAGCTGCATGCTCGTTTCAAAGTAGCCGGAAAGACGTTTTTTTACGCTGATGTCCAGCAGGGCGTAGCCTTCCTCTTCGTTTAGTTTGAAGCCGCGTATCATGAGCGGGTCGTTGGCGGAAAGCCCGGCTTCGTCCGCCGCCGAGCCGCGCACCACCTTTTTGATAAGGTACGACGAGCTTTTGCCGGAGCCGTTTTGCAAAACTATGCCGAAGAGCGGGGCGGCCATCCGCTCGCGGCTGTCGATCTTGGCAGCTTCGGCGAGCGGCAGTGTAGGACGCTCGACACTCTGCATGATGCGGAGTTTTCCGTCGCTCGTTTCGAGCGCGACAAGTTCTCCGGGACGGTTCTGGAACAGGCTGTCCTGAAGTTTGGTTATAAGACCGTTTCCGGAGCGGCCTGCCGGCTCCCCGTTTACGCTTTTTATGTAGACGCCGTCATGCACCTGAAGATCGGCGGCGGGCGTTAGCGGCGCGACATAGATTATCTCCGCTCCGCCGGAATTTTCGGCAAGATCTAGGCCTAGCCACGGGCGCTTCGCCTTGCCGCCCTTGATCATCGCCGGCAACGCGGCGGCAAGCCGTTCAGCCGGAACAGCGAAGTTAAGCCCTTGAAACTGTTCTATTCCTGCAAAAACGATGCCGGCAAGCCGCCCCTCCGAGTCGATGACGGGGCCGCCGGAATTCCCGTGGTTCACGGCAGCGTCAATCTGAATCACGTCCCCTATCTGCAAAAACCTGCGCCCGGTTGCCGAAACTATTCCCATCGTAACGGTTTTTTCAAGCCCTACCGGGGAGCCCATCGCAAGAACCGTGTCGCCCACCCTAGGTTCCGCCCTGTCAACCACGGAAAACACATAGGAACTCTTGTACTCGGTCTTGATCAGGGCAAGGTCGATTGTCTTGTCCCAGCCTATGACCTTCGCGGGTATGCGCGGGCTTGCGGCGTCTCCCATCCTTACGTACATACGCGAGTAACCCTCGTAGGTCGGATCGACCTCGCTCGCTATGACATGGTAGTTTGTGATCAAAAGTCCCGACGCGTCCACAAAAAACGCGCTGCCCAGAATCCTGTCGTTGAAGCCCCGCCCTCTCTCGACTCTTATTCCCCGGTCAACGATGACGGTCGCCACGCCCCTGATCATGTCGGCGGGGCTGTCGCGGCCTTCCGCGTATGAGCGAAAGGCCGCCGGCACCGCGGCGTTTAAGCTGTCGGCAAGCTCCAAGAAGTAGGCCGCCGTCCGCCGTTGCCGTATCTTTACCGCCCGTTCCAGAAACAGAAGAGCGTCTTCGCCGCTGACCGCCCCGTACTGCCGCGCCCTGACCGCCGTCAGAAAAGCCTCCAAGTCGCTGCCATTTTCCAGATATTCCTTCGCCTCGACCAGAAAGTAATCTCCAGCGTCCCCGGCGCCGCTTTCCACGCCGACTCCCAGCGCCGACAGCGACCTTTCAAGCGAGGCCGCGTCATCCCAGCGTTTTTCGGCTGCCGCCTCCGCCTGCATAGTTACAAGATTGCCGACAGCCCGCTCCCGTAGCGCCGCAAGCCGTTCCGCGGTGTCCGCGTCGTCCGCTTCAGGAACGCTTCCGTAGGCTGCCTCGAACATTCCGATAAGATGTATGGCCCTCTCCGGCTCAACGTCCGCCGCCTCCTCGATTCGCTCTATCCGGAAATCCCGCGTGGGACGAGGCGGCTTGAGCCTGTCCTCTGCGCTCCGTAACGAGAAGCACGATGACATCAATCCCGCCACGAAGGAAACGAGCAGAGCCGCCGGACGAAGCCGCGCCAGGGAAGCAAAAAACATCGCTCTGTCAGTGCGTTTCGCTGTATTCGGCGACGCCGTCGCCGTCAAAATCGCTTTCGATGGATTCAATTTCAAAAACCTCGTCTATATTGGGCCGCGCGGTTTCCGCTGCCCGCCTGAAACGCCGCACGGTTTCCATGCGCCCGTCAAGATCAAGGTCGATGCGCCGGAAAACCGGAAGACCGCCTTCGTAAGCCGTTTCTGCGACAAGCCGCCCGTCAAGGTACTCTTTCGCCGAAAGAACAACGCCGCCGCCGCACTCAAATACTTCGACGGCTCCCGGAAAATCGCGGCCCGGACGCTCAGCGCGGAAGGCGTTGAGTGCCATCATGCCCCGCGTAAACATCGCGCCGGACGGCTCCGGATCGGGCAACAGGAGGACGCCGCCAGCGGTTCTGAAACTTAGGGCGGGGTAGTCCAGTTCCATCGGACGAAAAAACCAGCGCGTGTTTCCGGCAACCGCCTCGCTCACCGCCGGATAGTTTTCCCAAACCAAGGCGATTCTTTCCGTCCCGCCGGCGTTTCCGCCGTCAGAGTAAGCAAGTTCCGCCCTCGCGGGCCAGCCCTGCGCCCCGTCGGAATCGAATTCGACAGCCATCTCGTCAACGCCGTCCTGATCGGCGTCCAGCACGTAAGAAACCAGAGCGCCTGAGCGGTACGCGGCGCGGGAATCCGTTATGCCGTCCCCGTTTGCGTCGCCTGTGACAGTGCCGGAAAACTCCGCCAGTCTTCCGGCCATGTCCTCTCGCGCCTCGTCAGTCCGCAACAGATCCCAGACCGCAAGCAACACGTTCCGGTCAACGTCGTTCACGGCTGACGCAGCAAAGAGTTCGTCCATAGCCGTCCGCTCGTCGATAAGCCCGATTTCAAGGCATACCGGGAGCGCTTCCAGCCTTAGTTTCCGGTTTCCGCCCGTCGCCCGCCAAGCTGCGAGCAACCGCCGCGCCTCGTCCCTGTCGGCGATGAACGGAGCCGCATAGCGTATAAGATCGCCGTCCGCAGCAAGCAGCACGGGGAGCCGTTTAAGTGCCGTATCGACAAGGGCTCGTTCACGGGCATCGGGGAACGGCCGTTGAGCCGCGTGCCGGAACAGGATGCGGAGAAACTGCGGGCTGTTGGGATAGCGTTTGAAGGCCGCTTCCATCGCCGCCGCGAATTCCGCATCGGACGGCAGATGTTCCAACGCCAGCAGTCGCAGTTCAGCTGTCCGCTCGCCCTCTTCAAGCGCAAGGATCGTGTCGAACGCCTCGTTGTAGCGGCGGAGCCGTATCAGCATCTCCGCTTCAAGGCGGAGCGCGTCCGCCCGCGAGTACAGCGTCCAGCGGTCTGTTGCCAGCGCGAGATGCACAGACGCCAGCGTATCACGCGCCGGCCTCGAAAGTTCCAGCCGCGTCAGGGCGAGCAGGTACGAAAGGTCGGAAGAAACCGGCGCATAATCGGCGGCCCGTTCCAAAAAGGCCTCGGCCCGCAAAAAGGAGCCTTCGCGAAATGCGGTCTCGGCCCAGTCAACGTAACGTGCCGCAATCGCCGTCTCGCCGAATTCGGCATCGTTGGTTGCGGCAACGCCCGCCTGTCGTCCGCCAGCCTGCGCGTACAATGCTGTCGGCAAGATTGCCGACAGCGTTACCGCTGACAGTGCCGCCGCCAACAGCGTTGATGCTGACAATGCGGCGGCAGCCACAGGCCGACGGAAAGGCAGTTTCAAGCGGTCTACCCCCTGCAAACTTCGATGCCGGGCAGTTTTTTGCCTTCCAGCAGTTCAAGAGACGCGCCGCCGCCGGTGGAAACATGGCTCATCTTGCTCGCAAGGCCGAACTTGTTCACCGCCGCGACCGAATC
>JAIRSQ010000050.1 GCA_031255395.1 Spirochaetaceae bacterium
GGGGTTATATCGCAAGATGCCGCCAAAGAACAAAGCCGTAATTATATCTATGCACGATAACGAGGACGCGACATGCGTCGCCTCCACAACAGCCGCCGTCTTTATAAACTTTTTGCGCAAGTCATCGGCCTTTTTTTCAATATCGTATAGCGTGTTCATGCTTCCCCTTAAATTATCGCGTTCACCTTATTTATTTCCGTCAAGAGAGGGCGTAAATATTTTGTGTAGTCTGCATGATCCCAAAACCGGTGCAATGAATACTGAATACATTTCTTACAAAGACTGGCGTTATTGCGAAGTGTTATTATTTCATCAATAGTCACATCAAGATAATTCGGGGCAAGCTGTTCGTAAGAATAATTGCAGCAGGTCAAAACGGACATATCCCAGTTAATCACAGGTAGCGCCCTCATGGCAAGACAGGTTTTAGAATGTTCCGCCGCGCAATGCTCCAGAATTTCGTCAAGGCTCATCAGCATGATGTTTTTTGCAAACTTCGCGCCTTCCCAAAGCGGCCTTTCTTCGATGTAATCAATCGCGTAATCCGAGAATATCGAAGACAGCAGCGGCTCCAGCCTAAAGCCGTTTTCCATACAGAAATCGTGCATATCCTTGAATTCGGATAAATTATTTTTGTTGGCGTGATATAGAACGGTTATTATTGTAGGCGAATCATGTTTTTTTATATAACTTTTCACGTCAAGCAGGTTTTTATAAAGGACATCCCAGCGTCCACCCGTATGCGTAATCTCGTAGTTTTTAGGGCCAAAGCCGGAGGTCGAAACCCGTATATAATCAGGCCCGGCTTTTATAACATCCTCTAAATATTTTCCGTGGTTTAAATTTGTCGATATACCGCTACCAATGCCCAGACTGTTGTTATATTCGATTATTTCCGCAAGTTTCGGATGCAACATCGGATCGCTCCACACGTATAAATCAACCGTAAAAAGCCACGGGATTTCTTTAAGCAGTTTTTGCAGACCCTTTTTATAGTCCGCCAAACTCATAAAGCCGCCCGTTTCCATGCTCGGTCTTCCGCCCTCGACCTTTCCACGCGGACAGGCGATGCAGCGCAGATTGCAGACACCGGATATTTCGATGCTGGGCGAAAGCGGTGCCAGCTCCTGCATTCTAACATAATGTTTTTTGTGAACAAGCCCCGCCTCGCGGCATGCAAGCGCCATCTGCCTTATTTTGTCCGTTGTGCTTGTCAAAATGATGAAAGCAGAATCGAAAGCAGACGGATCGCCCAGAACAGTTTTTGGATCAACAATCGGAACACCCCGGTAATTCGTGCCAATTAGCACCGGCGCGCTGTCCAAAAAAGCCTCCGCTTTGTACCCATTCCGTTCCAGCGCGAACAAAAACGGCCGCCCCTTCTGCCCCGCGCCCCACAGGTAAACCTTTTTGCCGCCCAACATATCCCCGATTTCCCGCGGGCTGTAACGCTCCTTTTTCAGGTTGCACTGCGGGTTTAGCACAGCCAATTCATTCGCCATGTTCAAAGCCTAGCAAACACCACGCCGCCCGTCAACCCGCCGGCATTCCGCCTGCAACTTTCAATCCGTACCGCAATGACGGCTGTCGATTGGAGGCTGGCGAGCCGGCCTTGGGGTCAGGCCCCTAGGGGATCGCAATTGCAAGTCCCTAGGGTGAAGCAACCCAGCGCGAAAACCGCCTTGGGGCTGGATTGCTTAGTCACTGTCGGCAAGTTGCCACTGCCTTGCAATGACTGGCTCTCCCGCGTCACTGCGAGCGAGCCGCGCGTAGCTTGTTGGCGTTGTCCGATGTCTTGCCAAAGCTCTACGCTTGCGGTATAATGCTTGAAAAATGAATGCTATGGCAAATGATTCTTCCATTCCGACAATGGACAAGTCTGACGGCGAGCGGGAAAAAAAAGCGGACGCTATTGAAGGCGGCTTTCCTCATGCCGAAAAATTGCTTGAGGAAACGGGGCACGACGCTTTCGACGATCCAAACTATTATACCTCCGCGATTGCCGACGAAGGAGAACTTTCGCAACGTTTGCATACCGTTTTCAGAAAGTACGCAACAACGTCCGACCATAAAGACAGAGCCGTGTTCCGTCTGCAAATAACAAATGTTTTTTGGGAATTCCTCGGAAAAACGGCGGCTATGACAACCGGCAATCTGTCGGCGCCTAAAAAATATTTGTTGCGCTTCGGCGTGTTGCACCCGAATCTGCTTAACGCTGACGCCAAGGACTTCCTTTCAAAGTTGCCGGTTACGGACAACACGGGACAGCCTGTATACTACCTTGACGAATGGATGAGAAATATAGGATTGGACAAGATAAAATGTTCGGTAACCGACGAATCCGGCTCCGGCGCAGAGCAAGGCGCGCTGTCCGCCCGTCTTACCGGGTTGCTCGAGAAGGCGCAGGGCAAATTTGAAGGAGCGAAGGGGCTGTTGCGCGTAAAAAATGCAGAGCGTCTTGAATTTGAAAAAAACCTTTCGACATTAGTACAGAATCTGCTCGCTCACTCTCCGTACAAAATCTTTCCCGAAGCGGTTAACTGTTATACCGAGGAACAAAAGCGCGTGTTTGCCGAAATTCAGGATTGTATGAAGACGCTTCTGAAAATAGACCGCGAAGCGGCAGGATATATGCGCGATATCGAACAGGGTGATGAAGATATAAAGACGATAAACGAAAAACTAAAAGAAGCGGGCGCGGAGGCTAAAGAAACCGTGGACTTGCAAGCTATCAACACCGAATTCTCTTCCATAAGACAGATGGCTAAGATGACGATAGGCAGACAGGGCAACACATTTCCTATTCTGTCCAGCGAATTCTTTCGCCCGTCTCAAAACTACACCGGTTTTAAGGAAAACGTGATCAAATTGCTCTCTTGGGTAGAAAGCGTCGACGCGGAGGCTTTTATTCGATATTATAAAAATAAGCCGAACCGTATCGAGCCTTACGTTATACTGCTGCCGACCTACGGCGATTTCGGTATATGCTGGGAGCCTTTTGAAAAATCGAACCGCGCCACCAGCCGGGGGCGCGTCGCTATTCCGATGTATCCCAAAAACCTTGCCATAGCGTTGCTTTCCGCAATCGGCGATATGCGCTGGCAGGTCGCCAAAGAAACGGCGTCTTACTATTGGATGGAAGAAGGTTTGACAGGCAATTACTATCAGTGGTTTCAAGCGCAGAAACTCAAAGGCGATGTCAAAATTTATTTTATTCAGGACTATATCATTTGGATGACAAAAGAAAGCGAAGGCATCCAAAAACTTGATAAAGACGTGCGCGGCACATTCTGGCGTTATATGCCGTTTACCCAGCCTGTCAAAGAAAAATTAAAAGACCGCAACCTTGTATATCAGGAACTGTACCAGCGCGATAAAAACCGCGCCATGTCCGACGGCTATTGAACAACGTCCTGACAAAATATCCGTTCACTGCGGCAGGGATGCCCCGTCACGAAAGACGCGCCGTAAATGTAAAATTGTTGCGGGTATAGAATCGCGGGTGGATACGTATTAGGATGATGGCTGGCGGTTTATGTCTTCGATGATTGGCGTGATTGATTATGGGGCGGGGAATCTGGGGTCGGTGATGAACGCGCTGGCGCGGCTCGGCGTATCGGCGCGGTTTGTGCGGGGGCCTGAGGAGCTGCTCGGCGGGGGGCCGTTCGACAAAATCCTGTTTCCGGGGGACGGGCACTTTGCCTCGGCGATGACGGCGCTGAACGAGTCGGGTTATGCGGAGGCGGTGCGCGGCTGGATTGCGGCGGATAAGCCGTTCCTGGGTGTGTGTATCGGTCTGCAACTGCTGTTCGACTCGTCCGAAGAGGCGCCACAGTTGCCGGGT
>JAIRSQ010000063.1 GCA_031255395.1 Spirochaetaceae bacterium
ATCGACCGGGGGGACGATATACCCGGTTCCCGCGCTCCCGATATATGGTTTTCGTTCCTCAAGACGAACGACGCGGCGGAGCTTGCCGGAGTTTGCCGCCACAACCTCCTCGATATTGCGGGTCTTGCGTCCATACTCGGCGCGCTATGCGACATAGCTTGCGACCCGGAACGCTACGGCGAAAAGTACGGCGCGGATTTTGAGACGCTGGCGCGGAGGATACGCAGACACAGGCGTTCGTATAACGGCTCGGACACGGCGCCGCCGGAGATGGAAATTGCGGAAAGGGCCGCGCTGGAGGCGGCTGTCCGGCTAGGCTCTCCGCTCGCTATGTTCTTGCTAGGCAAGGATTTATTGCGGGACAGGCAGTACGGCGCGGCTTTCGGGCTGCTTGGCGGCCTTGCCGAAAGAACGGATACGGCTTTGGCCGCCGTTGCTGCCCGCGCCCTTGCGGTTGACAGCGAATGGCGGCTATTGGACACGAGTCGGGCGTTGCGTTATGCCGAAAAATCCCTGTTTCTGGCCGGCGATGAAGGCCCGTTAAAAGAAGACGCCCTCCGCCGCATTGACAGGCTGCTCCGCAAGCGGGAGAGGGGCGGCCTACAGCCCGCACTCATCCAGTAACGCGGCGTCGTTGATGATGTCGCGGGCCGGACCGTCCGCGCGGAGATGCCCGCCGCTAAGGATCAGGCATCGGTCGCATAATTCCAGAGCCAGCGCAAGGTCGTGCGTGGCTATGAGATATGCCTGCGGCAGCGTTTTTAGGACGGCGACAAGGCGGCGGCGGGCGCGGGGATCAAGGAAGGCCGAAGGTTCATCCATCAGGATGAGGCGCGGCTCCATCACAAGAACGACGGCCAGTGCCGCAAGCCGCTTCTCTCCCCCTGAAAGTTTGTGAGACATCCTGTCTTTAAGATGAAGAATTTCGAGTTTCTCCAAGACGCCGCAGGCGGTTCTGTCAACGCTTTCCGTTTCGGACGGATGGATACTGCCGTTTCCGGCGGCGCTCCCCGCGTAATTAAGCGGGCCGAATATAACATCCTCGTAAACGGTCGGCATGAAAAGCTGGTCGTCCGGGTTCTGAAACAGCAATCCCAGCTTCCGCCTTATTAGCGGCAGGTTCTTTTTTTGCAGAGCGTCGCCATCAACCTCGATTTTGCCTTCGCTGGCTTCCAGAATTCCCGACAGAGATAGGAGCAGCGTTGACTTTCCCGCGCCGTTCGCTCCGATTAGAGCGACTTTCTCGCCCTCTCCGATGGAAAACGTAACGCCGTGAAGCGCCAGTCCCTCGTTAGAGCCGGGATATAGCGCGGAGAGTCCGCGAACGTCTAACAGCATGGCGTTATAACTTTATCATCCTTCCAAGAAACAAGCTTACATTGAAAAAGCGCGCCGCAAACAGTATGGCGGAGACGGCCAGCAGGAACGCGATGTCCGTCGGGCGCGGCGGGCGCGACTTTTTCGGGTAGTATCTGCCTGAGAAGCCTCTGCACTTCATAGCGTCGTACACGCGGGAGGCGCGGTCAAAACTTCGTAGCAGAAGCTGGCCCAAAAAGCTGCCCATATCCCGCATCTTGACCGCTTTTTCGCGGGGAGCGCGGAGCAGGTAGGCCGTCCACATGCATTGCGCTTCGTCAATCAGCGCGCTTATATACCTGTATGTGAGCGCGAACTGTAGCCCCAGCGCGCCCAGTCCCCTTCGTCGTGTAAGCAGGGCGCAGATGTCGTTGAATGGGGTTGTCGCCGTCAGTATCAACACGGCGGACACGCAGAGCAGCGTCTTTAGCATTATTGAGGCGAATGACACCGCGCCCGCGCTAACCGGCACGCCGCCGACCGTAAACGCTGTTTCGCGCATGATGAGCAGGTTGCTTATTCCCGCGAACAGCGCGAAGGGCAGCGCGACGGCAAGGCGGGCGAACAGCGGGCGGTACGGAGTGCCGGAAATTGCCGCCATTAGCGCGGGATACAGCAGGAACGGCACGAGGCCGCTGATGTTTTTTGATGGAAACGAGATCGCGAGCGTCAGAAAAACGAGCGTGACGGCGGCTTTAACTCCGGCGCTGAGTCTGTGAACGGGCGAATCGCCCTGGCTCAGGCGTTCCAGATGGTCAACGCCCGCCGCCGCGCTGTGAAACTGAGACATCAGGCCGCCTTTTTCCTGCGAGTTGCGCTTATGATGAAGCCTAAAACACAGGCAAGCAGAACGGTTATCACACTGCCTGTGATTCCGGCAACCGCCGTCCCGGCCGCCTCATTGGGCTCATCGCCGTCGGCGTCTCGGAAGCCGTAGTCCGGCATGAACGCAGTTTTATCTACCGCGTCGGCCGCCATCTCGTACACGCCGCCCTCGCGCTCAAGCTCAGCCGTGCCGGCCGTCCTTTCCATCGACCATTCTAGGCCGTCCGGGTAGGCGGAAGCGAACAGCGACAAGCCGCCTGCGACAACGAGTGTCAGAACGCCGAATACGGCAAGGATTTTCTTGACCGGGACGCGTTTGTCTAGTTTCGCGCCGGTTACCGCTCCGCTCAAGAGTTCCGGTCTGGCGCTATGGACGAAGCAGAGGACGGCGGCCGTAACGATGCCCTCGACAAGCCCGATGGCGGCGTGTATAGGCAGCATCAGCGCGGCAAATGTCGAAAACGGCAGTTCCGTAATGCCGGAAACAAGCGTTTCCAGCACGACGCAGAAAGCGCCCGCTAGCAGCCCCGCGACAACCGCCAGTATCGCTGCAAGCGTGATGTTTCCCTTGGCCAGCCCTTTTTTGACGACAGGCCTGTATATCAGCGTATACGCGCCGAGGCACGGGATAACCCCCATATTGAACACGTTGCAGCCGTAGGCAAGCAGTCCGCCGTCCGCGAAAAAAAGGCACTGTATCAGCAGCACGGAGGCAAGCGTTATGAGCGCCGGTGCCGGCCCCAGCAACGCGGCAAGCAGGATGCCGCCTCCTATGTGTCCCGATGATCCCGTGCCGGGAATCGTGAAGTTGATCATCTGCCCGGCGAACACAAACGCCCCCATAACGCCCATTATCGGGATTTTCTTTTCATCAACGGCCGATACGCCGTTGTCGGCGTTAATTTTTTTTACGGAAAGCCCGATTGCGGCCGCGCTAGCGGCCCACATTACCCCGCCAACAGCCGGCGAAAGCAGCGCGTCAGACATATGCATAACTGTCCTCCTAAAAAAAAACCATGAAGATACGTCCGTTCACGGCGCGACGCGCCGGCGGCAACAATGCCGCGTCTACGAACATTAACCTTCATGGTCTTTTGGTTTGCTCATCCTGTCTTCAGACAAGATGAATCAGTTTACCGCTTTCTTGTAATCTTTGTCAAGACGCCGGCGGCACTTGTCGCAAGGGCTTAGCGATTCGGCACGCGGCAAAGACCGCGGGTCTAAAATCCGCCGCTGTCGATGAATTCCTTGTACTTTTCAGTATCGACTTTGAAAGCCACGATGGGCAGAGAGCTGTCCTCGCGGGCCTTGTCCAGGGCGTGTTCCGCCTCGTTCAGGAAGTTTTCCGCGTCCACGATTCTGTCCGAGCGAACCGAAATGCCTGTCAGGAGTCCCGTAGCGGAACGGCGGTGGAATTTTTTGGCCGCCGCGAAAATTTCATCCAAATTGATGCAGGGCACGATGATGTAGATGCCGCTGCCGTCCTTTTTTTCAAAAAACCGGCTGCCGCTTTTGAAGAATTCGGAAGCCTGTTCTGTCAACGCTCCCGGCGAAAAACCGTCGTCTGTCCCTTCGACGCTTAAAACGGCTATGTCGCTGCCGTCCGTTTCCGCTTTTGTTAATTCATGTTGAAGGACGGAACGGAATTCCGTTTTTTCGTCCGCGTCTTCGTCCGTTTTGTCGAAACGGCCGTTCTCGCACATCGCGCTGGCGGCGGCAAGCAGTCCCGTTCCGGAGGCGTTTTTTTCAAGCGGCTTATCTAATGCTTCCTCCGCGCCGTCCAACTCCTCGATTTCTTCATATTCGCATGACGCGTCCTCGTAGCTTAACTCTTCAACCTCTTCGTATTCGTCGTATGTATCCTCATCGCCATGTTTCGCGTCATGCAATTCTAAGACCTCTTCATATTCCTCGGGGACTTCAGCGTCTTCCGCTTCCTCAAGTTTTTCGTATACGTCGGGCATTTCGAGGCCGTAAGGCTCAGCAATGACGGCTTCGGCAGTTTCCGCGTGTCCGCCGTAGGTCACTGTGCCGTCTTCTTGGCCGTCAGGCGGTTCCGCCGAATCGGAGCGCTCGCCGGACATTTCAATATCGCCACCTTCGGCGCAGTCCGCCTCTTCGACATCTTCATATTCGCCGGACACTCCTTCCGTTTCCGTGCCGCCGGTTTCTTCGACCCCGCTGTCGTCATAATCCAGACCGGACGCTCTCTCGTCTTCCGTTTCCGCGCCGCCGGTTTCCTCGACATCCGCATAGTCGTCATCCAGACCGGATGCTACCTTGTCTTCCGCTTCTGCGCCGGCGGCTTCTTCTACATCCGTGTCGTCATAATCCAGACCGAATGTTCCATCGTCTTCCGTTTCCGTGCCGCCGGTTTCCTCGACATCTGTGTAATCGTCATCCAGACTGGCCGCTCTCTCGTCTTCAGCGTCAGTGCCAGGCGGTTCCTCTTGTTCGTCTGCGCTGTTTTCGTCGTCTTTCCCGCCGACGGGAGGAGTGGCGCCGCGACGGCCGGCGTTTTGGACAATGCAAACGTCGGCGACCAGCGTGGCGAACGCGACGGTTACCGCAATTAGCACTGCCAAAAACGACAAACGCAATATCGAAAACAGGACGTCAAAGTCCACGAGCGGCGACAGCGCGCTTATGCGGATGTTCTGTCCGCTGTCCGTGCGGACGGGCGCCGTCTGCGGTTTGCCGTACAAATACCTTTGGCCGCTAAAATCAGGATAATCGCCCCTGTACGCGATCAGCCCGCTCTTTTTCTCGAATGCCGCCCTGTCCGAAGCGCCAAGAATTATCATAGCGTCGATAGCCTTTGACATATCTAGCCGCGCCTTCATATCCTCAATATATTCTCCGGTAAAAAAACCCAGCGTCCCCGCGCGGACGGCAAAATCCGTCAGTTCCGCGAATTCCTGCCGCGCTTCAAACCGCTGTTTATTTGCGGCGTTGTATATTTTTATTCCGGCAAAGGCCGCGGCGCCGATATATGTCATTATACACAGAAAAGCGATAACGGATTTTAAATTTTTCCACATACTATGATTCTAGGCATTTTTTTTGATAAAATTAAGTAAAATTATGACACGAAGCATGAAACTGCCCGCAGGATGGTATCCGCGCGACATAAAAGGAATTGACGGGTATTTGGGCGAATCTCTTGCCGAAAGAACGGGAAGCGCCCGCGCCGTTGCGGCTCCGCACGCCGGATGGTTCTTTTCCGCCAAGATTGCGGCAAAAGCGCTGGCCGCTCTCGACGTGGACGCGGAAACGGTTGTGATTGCAGGGGGACACCTTCCGGCAGGTTATCCCGTTCTGTTCGCCGAGGAGGACGCCGTAAGCACGCCGCTCGGCGATATGCCGATAGACGGCGAAACGCGCGCTCTCGTGAAGCGGGAATTCGACCGCGCCGGCATAAAATACGCCGAGGACGCGTATGCCGACAACACCGTCGAAGCGCTATTGCCGGCGGCGCGCCGATTTTTTCCCCGCGCGAGCCTTCTTTGGCTTCGGCTTGGAGCGGATATCCGCGCAGCCGAGGCCGGCGCTCTGATAGCGCGAGCGGCAGCCTCGCTAAATCGCCGCGCCGTTCTTATCGGCTCCACCGACCTGACACACTACGGTCCGGACTATGGCTTCTGCCCGAAAGGTCTGGGGGAACAGGCCGTCGAGTGGGTAAAAACCGTGAACGACAGACGTTTCATCGAAGCGGTCGTTTCGGGGGACGCTCGCGCCGTCATCGAACGCGCCAATAACGAACATTCGGCCTGCTCTGCGGGCGCTGTTTTATGCGCGTTGTCATTTTCCCGGCAGTTGGCCGCCGCGTCGGACGGAACAAAACCCGCCGCAAAACTGCTCGCATACAATACCAGTGCCGACGCGCTCAAAGATTCCTTTTATGGCGGCGGCTCTTTTGTAGGGTACGCCGCCTTGGAAATGTGTTAGCGGCGCTGTCGAAATTCCGGCATTTTAACGTCAGCGCGTCCGGTACGGCAACAGCCGCGGCCCTGCCGTCCGGCGCTCGAGGCTCAGTAATCCGGCCCCGACTCCTCGCTTTCAACCGTAAAATCCCAGCTCTTCCATCTGTCCGCCTCTTTTTGGCGCGCGAAATTGAACAGTATCTCGTTCCTAATCCGGCGTTCGTCCTCGTTTGACGAGCCTTTTCGCGTCGTTCTGACCTGCGCCTCTTCTTTTTTCCGCAACAGTTGCAACAGACTCAGTTCAAAATTCACCTTTGCGTCTATGCGCGAACCGTCCGCTTCCAGAGCACGCCTAAAATCGGCGGCTGCGGCTTCAAAATCGCCGCCGGTGAACCGAACGACGCCGCTATTGTAACGGCTACGGTACACAAGTTCGCGGTTTTTCGGAGCGTTCTTTTCGGCCTCGGCGTAACGGCCAAGCGCCGCCTCGTTCTGCCCCATCGCAAAGTAAACATTTCCCAGCGCGTACGAGGCGTACGG
>JAIRSQ010000213.1 GCA_031255395.1 Spirochaetaceae bacterium
CTCCTGTCGCAGGCGAGGGCGCTCCTCTTTCCCGGTATCGAGGATATGGGGCTTGTGCCTGTCGAAGCCGCGGCTGCGGGCTGTCCAGTGATCGCGTACCGCAAGGGCGGCGCTATCGATACAGTCGAAGAAAACGTAACAGGCATATTTTTTGATGAACAGTCCGCCTCCTCACTTTCGGACGCTATACGGCGTTTCGAGACTATCGAAGGCGGCTTCACGGACCGCGCCGGCTTCACCGCGTTCGCTCAACGGTTCTCGAAAGACGCCTTCAAAGAACGCGTCCTGAACGCGCTGGCGGAACGCAAGCGTGTATAGTCGGGCATAATTAGAACGGTAGCGAGCCGTCCCTTAGCCGGATTGCTTCGCCTTTAGGTCTCGCAATGACGGCGACTCCAACATGGCAACTGTTCATGCGCGGCAAGGACAAGGCAAGCAAGGAGCGCGGGCAGGCCGTCTGCCAGACGCGGTCCGCGAATCTAGAAATCTAAGCGCTCCGACGTATCTTTCAAAACCTTGGCAAAAAGTCTAAGCGCTTTACGCAAAAGGTCTCATGCATATTTATTTTTTCATGTATTTTATTGTACTCATTATCCTGCTGACAAATGATAAGGTTAACATTACTGTAATAATGTATACGCTTATATTCATTACGGTTTTGTAATCAATTATTATGCACCTGAATACAAATATTCCAGGCAATAACATTGCGACACAAATTGATATTTTCCCTATTTTATCAAAAAATACAGTATTTTCAAAATTTTGTTTGTTTTTTACCAACTTTGACGTTACAGCAAATTCCATCAATTTTAACAGCATAACACAAACAAACCATATTGGGATAATTTCAAAATATACGAAAGCGCTTAGCGATAAAATCGTATATAGCGCGTCTGAAACAATATCCAATTTTGCGCCTCTGTCCGACGCGCAGTTTAATTTTCTTGCCAAATACCCGTCAGCGACATCGGATATTATTATGAAAACAAATACAAGCAATAAAACAAGATTATTCGCGCATTCATATATGAAAATATCATGTATGGTCAGTATAAAAGGCAAAATGAGCAACATTCTTGACAATGATAAAATATTTGGAATATGCCTTTTAAGCGTTTTCATAAATTTATCCAATATTTTCCGTTCTTGAACTGTTGTGTTACAAATATGTTTTGCTAAGTTATCAAACTTATAAAGCCGGACAAGGGTCCGTTTTTGCCGCCGACGGATGAAAAGGTCTCTTCCGCCCGCGCTAAAAAAGAGCGTCCTGTGGCGGCGGCGGCGTCAAGACAGCCTGACTCTGTAAGGGCAGTTATCAATTCTTCAACTTCGGGAGCGCTCGCGCCGCCGGACGCGGCGGCCCGTATACAGCGCGTTACGAATTTGCGGCGGGTTTCCGTTTCGGACGCGTTAGAGTCCGCTCCGTGCAGGTACAGCAACAACGGCAGACTCTTTTTGCCTTCCACAACATCGTCGCCGCGCTTTTTCCCCGGCACGCCTTCCGCAAGGTTTTTTACGTCGTCCAAAATCTGAAAGCCCACGCCAAGTTTTTCGGCAGCGTTAGAGAAAGCGGTCGCTGTGGATTGCGGCGTAATATCCGCCTTTGCGGAGGCGCGGGCCGCGGCCATAACGCCCGCTCCGGCGGCAAATCGCGCCAAAACTCCCGTTTTTAGCGCGCACATCGCGTAGTAGTCGTCTATCGAAGGCAGTGTTTCCCAACTGCGGTGCCAGGCTATGTCCAGCGATTGTCCAAGGTGCAGCGCCCGCATCTGCCGCGCCCATAGCGAATAGAGTTCGAGTTTGGCTTCGGCGGGGGCATCCCATCTGTCTATGCAGGCCAGCGACAAAAAGTACAGAAAACAGCCGCTGTTTATAGCGGTGTCCGTGCCATACAGCAGGTGAACTGCGGGTTTTCCTCTGCGTTCGGCGGAGTTGTCTTCAATATCGTCATGTATAAGGCTGGCGTTATGGCAGAATTCCACGAGCGGCGACAGCGGCAGTGCGGCTTCCCCGCCGCCCAGAGTTTCGCACACGAGCAGCATAAGGAGGGGCCGCCAGCGTTTCCCTCCGCGATTAAGCAGGTCAACGGCCGGTTCGATGAGCGGCGGAGAGGCGGCATTGCAATACGACAGTCCGGCTTCGCTGTCGCCCGCAAAGAAATTATCCCTGAACCATGCGGCGCTAGGATGCGACGGGAGCGCTTTTTGTAGCACGGCTTCAATTTTTTGAAGCCGCAAGGTATAATCGAAACTCATACTTAATCTTAATTTGCAGGTAACGGCCGTGTCAAACTATGAAAAACCGGATTTTTGGGCGCTAAAGGCGCGAAAAGAAGGCTATCCTGCCAGATCGGTGTATAAACTGCTGGAAATTGACGGAAAATTCGGCCTTCTGCCAAAAGGAAACAAGGCCGGTTTTAAGATTCTTGAGTTGGGAGCGTCTCCCGGCAGTTGGAGTCTGTACATACTGCGAAAACTTTCGGGCAGTGGCTTTCTTGCCGCCTGCGATCTGTCTTCGCTTTCCAGCCGTTTCGAGGCCGAATTTCGGGCGGAGAAAAATTTCTTCTTTAAGCAAGCGGACATGTTTGCCGCCGGCACCCAGGCGGAGCTTGCGGGGCTGGGCCCCTTCAATCTGATACTAAGCGACGCCGCCCCCCTGACAAGCGGAGAGCGCGGACTGGACGCGGCGCGTTCGCATGAATTGGCCGAAGCTGCCTGCCTTTATGCCCGCTCCGCCCTTAAAAAAGGCGGCAATCTCTGTGTTAAAATATTTCAGGGAGCGGAAACCGCCGGTCTGATTAAAAAAATGCGTCCTGCCTTCAACGCGCTCAAAACCTTCAAGCCGGAAGCCTGCCGGTCATCATCATTCGAGACCTACCTTGTCGGGCTTGGTTTTAAAATATTATCCTGATGCGCTCGATAGAGGCCTGATGGACCATCTTAAACATCAAAACTTGTTCCTGGACGGAGTATAGCCAGCCGAGCGCGTCGTACTGCTCGAACCGCGCGTCAGACCGATAGTCCATGTTACGCAATTGGATTCTGGAAAACGGCGGAATGTTGAATATGTATATATAATGCGTTCCGCCAATCGGGAACGACACGTAAAAATCCAGCACATTGTCCTGAATAGAAGCGTCGATTGACGGCGACGCTGTCCATGCCCAAACCTTGTCCATTACCTGCCCGAACCCGACTGAATGGGGATAAAATTCTGAAAGCCCAAGCTCGTCATATATAAGCGCGGCGGGCACCGTATCCGCGGAGGATATTTTAATAAAATCGCCTTCGGGAGACAATTCAAGATGACTGCCAATTGACGCGTCGCTGTCGGCAAACGAAAGCGCCGATATTACCAGCGATCTGCCGACGGCAGCCCACCCGTTGTTCGCTACCGCCTCGCCGTACGCCGTGAGCGCGACGCCAAGCCTTATATTGTAAAACACGTCGACCGTTTCGTCATAGACAAAAACGCTGGTATTCTGTTTGTCTTTTTTTATATGCGTCGAAATCAGCGTGAATACTCTGGGCAGAAGAGCGTCGAACGGGTTCTCGCCGTCCTGCCATCTGCTCCAGCTCTCGCGTCCTTCCAGAATTCCAGCGCACATATCGAGGCTGACAGCGGCCGGATCAAGGGCTTCAACATATTCAATTCCGCTGTTAAACAGGCCTTTATTGTCCCTCTGCGCCAGATACTCAAAGACTTTTTCGTCTCGCAGGAAGTCTTGAGGTTCGCTACCCGCGGACGAAGCGATGCCGGATGTTTTTTGGCTCTCGGACGTTATAAACCCGCGCAATAAAGCGTTTAGACTGCCAAGCAAGGGGGCTGAAAGAAACGTGCGGACGGAAACGTTTTTGTACGGGGCAGGCACAGTGTCGACTGCCAGCGCTAAAGCGCCGCGCCGCGCCGCTTCGGCAAGATAGGCGGTCATGACGGCTTCGCCGGAATTCGAGGCGGCGCCCGCCGCGTTCATGCGGCGTTCCAAACCCGCAAACGCGGTGCCCTGCCATCTTTGGACAATATCGTTATAAACGGATTTTTCCATGCTACCGGAAACCATGAATTCTCTAAAATTAAATTCAACGCTGTCATTCTTGGGAACTATTCTGTAAAACGCCACCGGATCGACGCGGCTTAGAGCAATGATCCTGGATTTTTCGTCTATCATCGCGGCTCCGAAAGCGTATTCGACGCCGTTATACTCAACCGTTAAACGATCCGGCTCCTCATTCTTTACGCTCGCTTTTGACGCGATCTTGAACGGTATCAAAATCCGCTCAATCTCGTCAGTGAGCGTGGCGCTTATCACCAGCTCGGTTTTTTCTTGTTCGCTGTTCGTATAGAATGAGAGTTCCTGTCCGCCGGAAAGATGAAAACGCGCTTCGCTTACGGAGAACATCATGGCTTCAGCATATGCGGCGGTCTTTGACCCGTCGGCGCCCACGTATGCCAAACCGTTGCCGCTTTCACCGGAAAGATCGAATTCCAACCCGGCGAAAAATACGCTTATGTCGTCGTTAACGGCATACTCCTGGTCGCCAACGATTCGCGACTGTTCCGCCGTTTTCCGGTTAACGCTGCCGCTGATACGCAACGCGCCGATGTTCCTGCTAAACATGCTCCGGTCGTTGAACTGGACGAACGCAAGCGTCGCGAATATCGCCAGATACAGGGTTGTCAGTCCAAGTATTTTTAGAAAAATCCGGTTTTTCATCGTTAAAAATTGTATCAAAATAAAAGTAAATTGTGTAGGGTTCGCCCGTTATGCGGCAATGTCAATAGTTTGTTCGGTAGCGTTCCTGTTAATAAAAATAAGGCAAAAACCTTTATAAAACAAGCCGAAACGAATGACAGCGAACGGGGGTGGCGGGTCGTCCGCATTTTTGATAATGTTTTCTAAGGGACAGCTTCCCGTTTAAGCAAGGTTTAGGAGGCTAAGGCATGAAACAATTCATGGATGAAGATTTTTTGCTCGATACGAATATGGCGCGCAGGCTGTATCACGAGGCGGCGGCAGGACAGCCGATATTTGACTATCATTGCCACCTTTCACCTGAGGATATAGCGGAAAACCGCCGTTACGGCGATCTTGCCGCCATCTGGCTTGCAGGCGACCACTACAAGTGGCGGGCTATGCGCGCTAACGGAGTTGACGAGCGCTTTATCACGGGAGACGCCGAACCTTACGAAAAATTTTTGGCGTGGGCGGAGACCGCGCCGCGTCTTTTAGGAAACCCGCTCTACCACTGGACGCACCTCGAATTGCGGCGGTACTTCGGCATAGACACGCCGCTTGACGGCAAAAGCGCCCCCGGCATCTGGCTGGAAGCCAACGAAAAACTGCAAAACGACCCGGAACTTTCAGTATATGGCATATTTAAAAAATTCAACGTGTACGCTGTCGGCACGACCGATGATCCTGTCGACAGCCTTGAATGCCATGAAAAGATAGAGCGGGAAGGCAAAACGGCGACCAAGGCGTTGCCTTCGTTCAGGCCGGACAAGGCGCTTGATATAGCCGGGAAAGGCTTTGCCGAATATGTCGCGAAGCTTGGGAAGGCAGCGGGCAAGACGATAACCTCGCTGGATGACATGCTCGAGGCGCTTGCGGCGCGGGTGGATTATTTTGACAAGCGCGGCTGCCGCGCTAGCGACCACGATCTTGAATACGCGCCGTTTGAACCGGCCGAGGCAAACTGGGAAAAAAAAGCCGCCCGCGCTTTTGACAAGGCTATGTCCGGCATCAGCGCGGGGCCGCGCGAAGCCGAGTTGTACAAAACCTTTGCGCTGTGCTTTTTGGCGGGCGAATACAAGAAACGCGGCTGGGCGATGCAGTTGCACATGAGCGCGTTGCGTTCAATCAACAGCGCGGCACTCGCACAGCTTGGACCGAATACCGGTTTTGACGTGATACACGACCATCCTGTCTCCGCGAAACTTTCCCGCCTGTTGAACGAGATGCACGGGCGGGGCGGCCTTCCAAAAACGATTCTGTACAGCCTTAACCCAAAGGATTATTACCCGCTCGCCACGATAATGGGCTCGTTCCAGTCGGAAGTTCCGGGCAAGATGCAGCTTGGTTCAGCGTGGTGGTTCCTTGACAGCAGGGACGGCATGGAACAGCAGATAAAAACCCTAGCCAACGCAGGCCTCCTGTCCCGGTTTGTCGGAATGCTGACAGATTCCCGCAGCTTCCTGTCGTACCCGCGGCACGAATACTTTCGCCGAATACTCTGCAACATCGTGGGCGGCTGGGTTGAAAACGGAGAAGCGCCCGCGGACTGGCAACTGCTCAGCGGCATGGTGAACGGCATCTCGTTTGCAAACGCCGCGTCATATTTCGAATGAGCCTCCCCGCCGCAAGCGGCGGGGTATTAAACCCCACTGCGAATAAACAGGCCGCTGACCCGAATAGGGAAGCCTTTGACGCGCTCGCCGCCGCCATGCGGGACGCCAAACGCCGGTATTTCCATGCCCCGCCGCTGGCCGATTAGGACTACGTCTATGGAAAATATTATCTTCAGAATTCAAATTCTGTAGCGCAGAAGAAATAATTTTCATGAAAATAATGGCGGATTCAAATATTATCATATCGGAAATATTATTTCCGGATTCGACGGTGTCGAAAATATTTGATTATATTCTCAACAATAATAGAGTCGTTTAGAAACATTAGTTACTAAATAAAAACCGTTAAAAAACAGAAAAATTCAAATCCTTTTTCAATAATTGTTAGAAAAACCACCAGGCTGTCGGACAAGTCCGATACATTAGTATTAAGAACGAGCAAAACGGCGTATAACAATGACTGCCTGCGCTTCGCCGCTAAAGCGGTTCGGCCTTCCGTGTGCGGGTTGCGCCTCCGGACGACTCGCAACCCCCGCTTGCCCCTCCTCGCCTTATCCCTTTCATCCTTCGTACTTCATCCTTCATACTTCGCCCCCTTGACGCACTACGGCCATTGTGTTAAACTAACGGTATGTTGAAGCCGGCGGTTGCCGAAAAGCGGCCTGTTAAAAGCACCACCCCCCCCCCCCCCCCCTCCCCATCCTATAAAAAGTGCGGTTGACCGGGGTTCGTCTAACGAACCAAAAGCGGGCAAAAACGCTCTGATTCTTAAACCATTCGCCTCATTCTTTGATATTAAGGCTACGTTTGACGGGATACGATTCTTCGCTGTACATGACGGCATTTTTCGCCGCGCCGAGTGCAAAATGAACCGGCAGCGAAGAATCCGACTTGCGTCTATGGATGCAGGGGCAGGGAGACGAGAAGGAGGTGTTACAGAAATATAGACTTATACGGACATGCGCGTGCGGGCATGAATGCCGTACAACGCGGAAAGCGTTCCATAAAAGCGGCCGTTGGCTGCGGGAACCGCCGCGAAAAGCGGGACTGTTACGACAGGGGTCGTATACAGAAAGTTATGCGAAACGCGCCCTGAAATTTTCGGAAAGCATCGGAGCGCTGCCGTCCGTGACGGCGCAAAAGCGTTTTTCGGAAATTTGGAGGTTCGTAAAACCAAACGCATAATTTGAAACTTTGTTGCCAAAGTTAAGGAGAAAAATATGGCAAACAAAAAATTATTGGGAATAGCGGCGGTTATGCTGGTATTCAGTTTTGTGCTTAGTGGTTGTGCTTCGACTCCGCCTGAACCCATTGTTGGTCAGACTCCATTTCTTTGAACTTGGACCGCTGGAATTCATGGAACGATAGTTTTCAATGCCGATGGAACAGGCAAACAGGCAGGTGCAAAATTTACTTATACGGAAGATGGAAATACGGCCCAGGTAAAAGCTGGTTTTATTATTAAAGCGACAGTAACCGCAATAATAAACGGTGATAATCTTATTTTTCAAGGTGTTACATTTAAGAAAAAAGATTGAAAAGCAGTT
>JAIRSQ010000014.1 GCA_031255395.1 Spirochaetaceae bacterium
CGGGTTTCCTTCTTCGTACACGTTAAATTCATTAACCTTTGCCGGAGCGTGAGAAAGTTTCGAAAGCTGTCCGAAAAGATGCCCGTAGCGCTCTTTTAACGATAAACCGTCCATAATATCCCTACTCTTAACATTTTATAATAGTTCACACGGTTCTGTCAAGGAAAATAAAAATACTGTTATTACAAGCGATTGTTTCGCCCTTTTCGTATGTACCGTTGTGGCCAAAAGACAATCAGGCTGGCGGCATTCCCAACGCTACGCATTTGGTTCAGCCTTTGGCATGGAAGAAGCGGATTTCACGAGAACCAAAATCTCCACCGCTAAGCAATCCATGCGAGACAGTCCTGGCACTGGGTTGCTTCGACGCGGCGCGCTTGACAAAGCCGCCATGCGCTTATTATGATATCGCTAGCATAAAAGCAAGTCTCGCCGCAAAATCGGCCGCCAAATAAGCGATTAATCCCCCCCCCCCCCTGTCGGGGAAGCTCGTCCCCCTCGTTTTCGTCATACATTGCCACGCATTTTTTAACTCTTCTCATGCGCCAAACAGGGCGGCATCGAAGGCGAAAACCGGATTCTTGCGCGAAAACGGCAGAAAAACTTTGCAGGCATTTTCCTTAAAATGAAGTTTCTAAACAACTCTGATCAAATTTCAAACGTGATTGGCATAACCGAGCAAAAGGTTTTCTTTGCCGGGGCGCGGAAGTTTTATGGTGAAACATACGCCCTCTCCGGGTTTTGACGACACGTTTATATCGCCTGAATGTTCGCGGATAATCTTAAACGCCAGCGTCAACCCCAGCCCCGACCCTTTTATCTTTGTTGTAAAATACGGTTCGAATATTCTTGCCATGTCGGATTCAGGGATGCTAGGCCCGTTATCGCGGACGCGTATCTTTACCGTCTTCTCGTCCGATTCAGCGCTTATCGTTAGCAAACCTCCGCCGGAATCGGCCATCGCTTCGATGGCGTTTTTTATAAGGTTCAACAGCGCCTGCTTGATGTACTTTTTATCTATTACAACCGCCGGAATGTCTTTTTCAAGTTTCAATTTATATTTTATTTTGGCGTTTTTCAATTCATAATGAACGAATTTTATGATTTCTTTTATCAATTCGTTTATGTCGGATTTTACCGGATATATCGCTATGGGACGAATAGCGAACAGAAAATCTACAACTATTTGGTTTAGACGCTGTATTTCCTTGTTGACAGTCGATATATGCTTGTTGAATTTCGCGTACGGTACAAGCACATTGTCCGGCAAAACAGTTTGCCGGCTGGCCGACGCGGCGTTATCCGCCGCCCGGTTTAAAAGCTTTTGCATGAGCTGGACGTGTATCGACAGGGAGCCAAGCGGGTTTTTTATTTCGTGAGCTATGCCGGCGGCGACAGTTGTAAGGCTGGCAAGGTTTTCCGCCTGACGAAGGCGAACCTCGTGAAACCTTTTTTCGGTAATATCTTCGACCGTGACGAGCGAGCCTGTAATCCGTCCGTCATTTACAAGCGGCAGCACGGAGACGCTAAGCAGACGCTTTATTCCCTTCACGTCGGCAAGGAATTCCTTGTCGTCGACGCGGTAACCTGAGTTCAAAGTTTCCTGCAAAAAACCGCTTATTTCCCTGTCGGAAATAATTTCCCATACAACTTCCGCCCCTTCAACCCATGCATGAATCTGTAGCAGGCGCTCAGCGTGCGAATTCGTCATGATCAGCGTATGCCGCCTGTCACAGACGAGCAGTCCTATTAACACAGAGGTCAGTATCTCCCGAAAAGTTTCCAGTTCGCCCGACACCGTAACAAGGATTTCGTACAGTTGCTCTCTCGTAAGTTTGTCGAATTTTTTTATGGCGTTGCGTATATAGTTTGTCATAGAACCGACAGATTTTTTAACAGCAAGAACGAAAGCCTTTCCAAAGCCAGCGATGGGGTCTGCCTGTAAACGTCGACAGCGACGCGTGCCTCTTCAACGCATTTTTGCAGAGCGCGCCGATAAGCGGCGCATAACGAGGGTGAAGCGACGGGAGACAGCGCCTCCGACAAGGTCGCGCATAACAGCCCCAGGAAAACGGCAAATGTCCCGCGGCTGCCAAAGTTGGCCGACGACGCGAGCGTTGCGGCGCAAAGGTTCTTGATACCGCTTGCAGGTTCGCCCATTCCGGCAACGCGGGCGATTTCGGCGCAACGCGTCTTTATCGCTGTCAGGGCCGGCGGCGTTTCCGCAATGCCTTTCCCTTTAAGCTTCGCGGTCAAATTTGACGCTATCGAAGCCCAGAAAAACGCGGAAGCGGCGTAAAGGACGTTTTTTGGAACTGGCAAAAACGTATCGAGATAGGCGTTAATGCCGCTTTCCGTCTTGCCGTGGGCGGGAACAGCGTCCTCAGTTTCCTTAAAGACGCGGCGCACGACTTCAGCGTCCGCCGCCGCGCCTCGGTCAGCGAAAGCGTAACGCCGAAGCCGCGAAAGAATCGTCGGGAGCAGGGCCTCCGGCTTTGCGGAACAAAGTATTATCGCGCCTGTTTCCGGCGGCTCTTCCAAAATTTTCAGCAAGGAATTGCGCGCCGCATCCTGCATACGGTCTGAGTTTTCTATGAT
>JAIRSQ010000031.1 GCA_031255395.1 Spirochaetaceae bacterium
TCGACAAAGCCTTCTTTCAGGCGGCTAAAAAACCACTGCGAAAAGCAAGCCGGCACGTCCGTACGCCTGCTTACACTGACAATCATATTTGGCCTCCCGTAACCGTTCATGCTATAAGGCCCAAAACGCCATGTCTACCCGACTGTAGCGGTCTGCCACCGGCTTGAAACCCGGCGCGGGTCGATGTAGGCTGGCATTCATGGCGGATCTGTTTTCGGGAGCGGCGGGCGCAGGCGCGCCTCTTGCGGAGCGCATGAGGCCGCGCGTGTTGGACGATGTTATCGGGCAGGATCACATCGTAGGACCGGGGCGGCTGTTGCGGCGGGCGATACAGGCGGACAGGCTCTCTTCGATAATATTCTACGGCCCGCCGGGGACGGGCAAGACGAGTCTTGCCCGCGTTATAGCCAACACGACAAAAGCCCGCTTTGAAAGCCTTAACGCCGTGCTTTCCGGCGTTAAGGACATTAGGGACGCCATAGACCGCGCCTCGGAGCGACGCAAACTGTACGGGCAACGAACGATACTGTTTGTTGACGAGGTACACCGCTGGAACAAGGCGCAGCAGGACGCGCTGCTACCATGGGTGGAGAACGGCACGGTTGTGCTCGTGGGGGCTACGACCGAAAACCCGTTTTTTGAAGTTAACCGCGCCCTCGTGAGCCGCAGCCGCATATTTCAGTTAAAACCGCTCGACAAAGATGGCCTGACGCTGACGGCGCGGCGCGCGCTTGCCGACCCGGAGCGCGGTTACGGCAGCCTGAACGTTGAGTTTGAAGAGGGCGCTCTCGAACACCTTGTCGAGGTGGCCGACGGAGACGCCCGGTCGCTGCTAAACGCCCTTGAACTTGCGGTGGAAACTACGGAACGGACACCGAAAGACGGAGCGGACGGGGAAATTTATATAACGCTGGAAGCCGCCGAAGAGAGCATTCAACGCCGCGCCGTGCTGTACGACAAGGACGGCGACTATCATTTCGACACGATAAGCGCGTTCATCAAGAGCGTGCGAGGCAGCGACCCGGACGCGGCGCTGTACTGGCTCGCAAAGATGCTGCGGGCGGGCGAGGACCCGGCTTTCATATTCAGACGCATGATGATACTCGCAAGCGAGGATGTGGGGCTTGCCGACCCTCGCGCGCTCGGCGTAGTAATATCCTGCGTAGAATCGTTCGAGCGTATCGGCTTTCCTGAGGGGAACTATCCGCTCGCCCAGGCCTGTCTGTACCTTGCCACTGCCCCAAAGTCCAACAGCGCGATGGCCTTCTTTGACGCTCTTGCCGTTGTCGAAAAAGAGGATGCCGAAGTGCCGTTGCATCTGCGAGATCCCAGCCGCGACAAAGAAGGTTTTGGCCACGGCGAAGGCTATGTCTATCCCCACGCGTACCGCGAGCACTGGAAGGCGCAACAGTACCTGCCGTCAGCATTGCAGGGTAAACTCTTTTATACGCCGTCATTCATCGGTTATGAAAACGCGATACGGGACGAGGTGCTGAGGAAGCGCGAATTGCAGGCGGCGGCACTGCTTGGCGAGGTGTCCGGGAGCGGCGAGCATATTCCTTCGATAGCGGGCGGCAAAAACGCGTGGCTGCGCCGCGTCGAATCGGGACACAGCGCGCTGCTGCTTTCCGACCGTGACGCGATCATGGAACGGGCGTCCCTTAGACCTGGCAACCGCGTTCTCGTACTAAAGGCGGACGACGGCCTCTTGGTCTGGGAAGCGTTGCGGCGCGCGAGGGACGGGCTCTGCGCCGCCTGCGTCGCGTCAGGCGCCGCCCGCGAAACGCTGCTGCGTTTCGCGGTTTCGGCAGGCTTCGACAAGATGGAACTGCCGGAAATCGCCGTGTACGGCGGAACGTCCGTTGCGCCCGCGCCGGAAGCCGCGACAGAACTTTTTGGCTGCGCCGCCTTTGACAGCCTTCTTGTCCGCGAGCCGTGGCGCGGGTCAAAGGTGTCAGTCGCAGTCACAGGGGATTTTGCCCGCTCCGCAGCCCGTCTGCTCGCCCCGGAAGGACGCGTTGTATTCCTTGCCTCTCCGCCAGTGTCAGGGGAACGGTTATCCCGAGTAATCGAGGAAGAAGCCGCAAAAGGCAGCTTGCAGGCAGAAAACGCGCTCATCCAAGCTTTAAAAAAAGCTGAGGATGAGTTTTTTTCCGCCAAAGACGCCGGCGAAAGGAATGAAACTGTCTTTTGGGACGGCGAAACTCTTAAAAAGGGCTTTAACGAAGCCGGCTTTGCCGTTGAAATCACCGTTATTGAACAGAAAGAGGAACGTCTGCTTGCAGAACGCGATATTTCCGCATGGTTCAACCGGGAAAGGTCAAGCTGGGGCGGCGCGATTCACGCTTCCTTGGGCGAAAACTGTTTTGAAACCGTAAAAAACCTGCTTCAAAACCGCGCCAAACAGGGACCCGTAACATGGCGCTGGAAAAGCCTGCTGTGCCGTATGAACGCAGTTTGATTCGCCGTTTTAAGAAATAACAATTTTATATTTAAGCAAAATAACGCCGATACTGTAAAGAGGAGGCGCGTATGTTCAGAGTTTCAACGAATATGCCCAATGACGATATGCAGTACCGCCTAAGGCGGAAAGAGGCGGATATTTCCGCGATGCAGGCGAAGATCGCGAATCAGAGCAGGATTCGGGAACTTAGGGACGATCCGATCGCCGCGTCTCACGCCGTGCGATACGCTTCGGTAATAACGCGCCTTGAGCGTTACGAAAAGAACACGCTTGACGCGCGGGAGCATTATGAATTTGCGGACGGCTACCTGCGCCAGGCTAACGACATAATGCAGCGCGTGCGCGAGCTTGCCGTGCAGGGCGCTAACGGCATATACACGCGGGAAGACACGGCGAAGATGGGAGTCGAGGTGAACGAGCTACTGAAAGAGCTTGCCTCCATCGCAAACGCTACAGGCAAGGACGGCAAGTATCTTTTTGCCGGAGACAAGGCGTTTACCATGCCGTTCAGAATCGTTGAAGGGACGGTGAACGGACTTGGCGGCGAAGCCCCTGTAAGGGTGGAGTATCGCGGAGCTGGCGCGGAACGCAGGATAGAAATAGACGGCGGGGCCTACAGCGCCCTCGACATAGGCGGCGGCGAGGCTTTTTGGGCGGAAAGGATGATAGTCGCTTCGTCGTCGGACGCAAGCGATTACTCCGTGCCCGCCGAAACCTCGTTTTTTATCGACGGCATCGAGATTCCTGTGAACGCGGGAGACAACGCGCGCGCTATAGCGGCAAAGATTAACGATTCTGCGGCTCCGGTCAAGGCTTACATCGACCCGGAGACCCGCGGCATCGTGGTAGAGGGCACGGATCCTCATCTTATCCGAATGGAGGACGCGGCGGGCGACCCGGACGGGGAGGGCGGGCGCGTCCTGCAAGATCTTGGTCTGATACGCGGCAATTCCGAGCAGGGAGCGCCAAACTGGCACGCAGGAGCGCGCGTTTCGGGAGGCTCGCTGTTCGATACGGTTATTTCCCTGCGGGACGCGATGCTGAACGGCGACCAGCTTTTTATCGGCGGGCAGGGATTGGGCGGCTTGGATCAGGCTATGGGCAACTTAGAGACGCGGATTGCCGATTTGGGAAGCCGCGCCGAGCGTGTCGAGGCGACGCGATGGCGCATCAACATGGAGATTCCCCGAGTAACCGAAAGTTTGAGCAGGGAAGCCGGTCTTGACCTTGCGAGCGCGTCTGTCGAATTCAACATGATGGACATGGCGCACAGGGCAGCACTTCAGACAGCGGCAAGGATAATCCCGCCGACCCTGCTGGATTTCCTGCGCTAAGTTTGCGGGTTTTTGAATTGGAGGCTAAGGCAAATTGAAAGTAGTTACAAAGGCGTACGGCGCTATTGATATCGATGAGAGGCAGAAACTTCTGTTTCCTTCCGGCCTTTTCGGGTTCGAGTCGCTTAAAGACTATGTGATGCTTGATGCCGAGCATCAGCCGTTTTTCTGGTTGCAATCAACGGAAAGCGCCGCCACAGCGTTCATAATGGTAAGCCCTTTCCTGTTCAGGCCCGACTACGAACTGGACATTAGCGACGACGAACTTGCCGACATAGGAATATCCTCGCCCGAATCGGCACTGGTGTTTTCGATAATAACGGCGCCGGCGGACGGCGGTCCCATGACGGCAAATTTGCAGGGGCCGGTCGTTATAAACCGCGATACCCGTCTAGGGAAACAGATCATACTGAGCGACCCCCGCTGGAAAACAAG
This sequence comes from Spirochaetaceae bacterium, assembly GCA_031255395.1. Taxonomy (GTDB): domain Bacteria; phylum Spirochaetota; class Spirochaetia; order Treponematales; family Breznakiellaceae; genus JAIRMY01. Next base: position 4,234 of record JAIRSQ010000031.1, read on the forward strand.
GCATGACGTGATGACCGAACTTTCCGCCAACTCCAAAGCAGGCGTGGAAGGCTGGACTAAGGCCATGTCCGAGCGGCTTTCATGCTGATACTGACCCGAAAAAACGGCGAAAAAATCATTATCGGCGACGGAATAACCGTTTCCGTCATCGAAGCGCGCGGCGGAGAAGCGCGTATAGGCGTCGACGCGCCAAAAACCGTCAAAGTTTACCGCGAGGAAGTGTTTGAGGCTATCAAGGCGGAAAACCAGGCCGCAGCCGCCTCGAAAACATCGCTCCCGATTATGAATTTCCTAAATGACGGCAAACCGTAACATGACGCTGCTCGTTTTTTAGTAGCGTCCGTTTTAAGAGGCTTATTGTCATTATCCGCAACCTTGCTGTATACTTAACTATAATTAGGAGTGTCTATGGTCGATCAGTTGCAGTTGGTCACTTTTCAGCTTGGAGACGAGCTTTACGGGGTCGATATTCTTGACGTAAAAGAGATAGTTCGTGTCAAGTCTGTCAGGGCAGTGCCGAACGCTCCGTACTATGTGGACGGTTTTTTTAACCTGCGGAGCGAAATCATACCAGTTGTCAATCTGCACAAGCGTTTCGCGCTCAAAAAAAAAGAAGCCTCCTCCGAAGACGACCTTTTGTCCGGTTTTGTTATACTCGACATTGACGGAATCAAACTTGGCGTGGTAATCGACCGCGTCTCCCGCGTCTTTACCATAGAAAAAAATGAAATCCAGCCGCCGCCGCAGATGTTAAGCGGCATCGGCACGGAATATGTCCAAGGCGTAGTGCGCCAGGATGACGGCTACCTCATCATACTTAACATACGAAACCTTTTTAACGTCAAAGAACTGCAAAAAATCTCCGAAATTCCCGCCGCCAACCGCTAGGCCGCCGGCGGGTTTAACGCTTCGCTTCCGGTATGAAAAGGGCGCAATGTTCTCTGCCGGCGGGCTTTAATCGTCAGCGGGACTTTGAAACGGACGTTTAAGCTTTGGGAACATAACGTTTTACGCTGTTTTTCCCGCCAGGCGTCGCGCCGCTCGTGTCGCAGACGTACCAGTCCGCCATAGTGTCGCTGTCCTCCTTCGTTTCGTCGCGGCATAGCGTGCGCGTCGGCGTTGTGCCTAAACTGTCGGCGGCGTCCGCGTGATCCGGCGCTTTTACGGCCTCGCCGTTCTTGTCCAGCCACGCTCTCTGATTTGCCGCGAATTTGGCGGCGTTCGGCACGTTTTTATTCTTGTTCCAGTCCGATGAACTTCTGGCGATCGCAAGCGCGTCAACTATCCTGTCATCCTGATCGAGCAAATATATCACATCGGCAGTATGCATATACTTTGCAGAGCCCGGAACCCACAGATCGCGGGCGTCGTCGCTCGCGTCGTTCTCATTGCTTGCGCCTGATTTCTTCAAATTTTCGTCCAGTTCGTCAACTTCTTTGGACGGGTCGAGCGTGCGCAGATGAAGCGTTATGTACTCGTCCTTGCCGACTTCGACAGGCGGAAATTCATATATAGCGTCCTCAACGCTCGTGCTGGCGGCAAACAGACGCATCGCGCCAAGATTGCCCGCGTTTTTGGTACGCAGTTCGATGAACTCCGCTCTCGGCTTGGTATAATCCAGCCTGACCTCGTTGATGACGAGTTCGGGCAGCCGGTCGTTCCGCGTCTTGAACGGAACAAGCAGGCTAAGGCTGTTGCCGTCCGCGTCCTCCACCAGAAAACTCGCCGTAACGCTTTTCCCGCCCGAATGATCCGAAAGAAACCTCAGCGACACGGTCGATTCGTAAACGTCCGGAAACGGCTCAAATTCCGCGTCCTTGTCGACATACGCGTCGACCACTATAACCGGCACGGAAAACCGAAATTCGATTTCCGTGCCGGAAGCTGCCTTGTACCCGATAAAAACCGGAGCTTCGGCGTATCCGCCCAGCACCTTGTTGATTGCCGCGTCATCGGCGCATGACGCCAGAACTGCGCACAGAAACGCCGCCGCGCCCCGCGCCGTAAAAATTTGTTTTTTCATGTTATCCTCCGCATATTATTATGGCGTCCGCGACGCGTTATGATTCATTTCTTTGCCGACGAATTTTGCTTTTTGCGCGTAAAATCCCGGCATCCTGCCTTTTTGACAAGACGGCAGCGCGCTTGGTATAATTGAAGCGTGCGAAACCAAATACGTTTTTTTTTGCCAATCGCTATTGCCGCGCTGGTTTGCGCGTCCTGCAACAGGAGACCGGGCTGGGGGATGTTGCTATGGGCGTCGGAAGAACACGGTATACCTTCGGGAACGGTTCTGCCGGTTTACATTAAATCCAACATCGAAAAAGTCTGGGTTGCGGGAATTCCGGCTGAATACCGCAAACCGGGCGAAAAGAACGCGAAGATAGAAATACCGCTGTCCAAGCTGGAGATTGCCGGGAGCAAACGCGCCGCCCGCAGGCGGGCTGAAGAATTTTCCGAATACGCGCTGGTTTACGCCGAAACCTTGCAGGATGGGCTTCCCATACGCGACGCGCCTGATAACGGGGCGCGCCGCGTTTACAGACTGCGCTCCGGCGAAATCATCAAAATTCTTAACCAAGTTGACGGGGTCCCAGCCATCAGCGCGAACGGCGAGCCGCTGGCGGGCGACTGGTTCAGCGTGCTGGCCGAAGACGGGACAACCGGCTACTGCTTTTCTTACCGGTTAAAATTTTTTGAACATATAAACGGCCCGCTGAATTCCGCCGTCATCCGAACCGCCGAAGAAACGAGCGATACCGAACTGGAAAACGTGCTTTCAAAGAAATGGGTCGCCGGAATCTACGGCGACATGATCGACAACGGAAACATCGACATTGAGGCTTTTTCAAAACACTGGGGGTTTTCGCCCGGCGAGGAATCAGGCGTCGCCCATATTTCTTTGCCCGACGCGGATATTTCGTTCCGCTACGACACGATACGTTCCGAAGGCGGCAATTCATGGCTTTTCGAAGGAGCGCCCTTGTCTATGAAACTGCGCTCTCCTGCGGCTCTTGTCGTGCAGTACGAGGCGGAAGGTGCGCAGGGCGCGTCAAATTCAGCGCGCGGGACAGAACTTTTTATAAATATGCCCTATTCTCTCGACGATATAATCGCGCGGGAAAAGCTAAGGCGCGAGAGCCTTTTCAACGCGCTCTATATTGAAGGTCCGGCGTTTTCTAGCGCGAGTTACGGGAGGCTCCGCCTTAACGAGGGGCAGGACTTCCTTTGGGAGGATTTTGAACGGCTGACCCCGGGCGTTATCCCCGCGTCCGCGCTCGGACGCGGAAAAATAGAGATGGGACTATTCCTGCCGGCTAACCTGGAGTCCCAGTATAGCGGCGCTTTGACCTTCAAATTTAAATCGACAAACGGCCAGGATGTGCCAGCCAGCTTCCTTTACACGATAGAAAACGGGAGCAATCAGGGCGGCGTCCGGCTTGAATACATACCGCCCTCCAACATCGACGGCAACCGCGTGCTACGGCGCGCCTATTCACCCATGATAATCTACTTCTACCACGCGGGCTGACCCGCGCCCCGTTACAGGTTTATTTCTTTTTCATTCCCCTGCATATCGTTGAACACAGCCAGGGCTTTTTCAAAATACAGTATCTCGAAGATTCCGTCGTCAATCTTGTACATATTTTTCAGCATCGGGGCGGCGTTAAAAGCCTTTTCTTTCGCTTCCAGTTCCGGGCAGACTTCGACCGTGCCGGCGACCCGCAGCCATTTGTTCCCGTTTGAGGCGCAAATCTCGGCTTTGTTATTCGCTTTGATCTGGGCAAACAGCTTCTTTTTGTTGTTGGTGCACATGCACAGCTTGCCCTTGTACTCGAAAGCGACGCCCATGGGCCGCACGCGCGGCTGCCCGCCTTCGTCCGTAGCCAAAAAGAATTGCTTGCATTCGGCTAAAAAATCTAAAATCTCTTTCATCTTGTTCTCCCGTTCTCCTGCATACGGGCGGCCCAGCTTCGGTCCGCCGCCTTTATCATATTGGCGCGTTAGCGGATAATCAAGCGTATGGAAGAGCGACCTGCAATGGCAGAGGAACGCTCCGCGTCGAAGGCTGAAAGCTTACTCTGCTTCGAGAGCGCCTCGCAGGCTGTCATGGCGGAGCAGGCGCTTCTTGAGAACGCGTTTGATGTGCGGATCATGCCTAAACCGTCAGCTATAGGGGCAGGATGCGGTTTTTGCCTTAGGTTTTCGCCGGACGACCTGGAAAAGGCCGTAGCGTTCCTGTCGGAACGCGGAATCATTGCCGGCGAAACCTATTTGATGAAGGAAGCGGACGGGAAAATGACGTACTGCAAAGAAAACGGAACGTTGCCGGAAAACGCTCCCGGCAAAACCTTGGGCGAACTTTCCGACACGACCTCACGGGACAAGCACGACCTTCAATAGGCCGCCCTCGCGCCTGTAAAGTCTGTCGAACCATATCTGGCCGTCGCACAACGGCGCCGTCGCGCTAATAAGGCTTTTAACGTCTATTTTTTTTCTCGCCATAAGGCCAAGAACGATAGGGTACTCGCCCGCTATCGCGCATGAGCCCTGAAGCCTTATCTGGCGGGTTACGACGCTCTGGAGCGGCAATTCCGCCGTCGGGCTCGCATTGCCTATCAGCGTTACCGAGCCGCCCTTGCGTGCAATCGCGACGGCGGTTTGCACCGAAGCGGAAACTCCAGCGGCCTCGAACGCGCAATCTGCGCCGCCGTTTCCAACGGCGCGTCGCGCTTCTTCGACGGATTCAGGCGAAAACGCCGAGTCCGCGCCCGCCGCAAGCGCCGCCTTGCGGCGGGCGGAGTCCGTGTCCAGCGCTATCACGCGCCCCGAAAACGAGGCTCGCAGTATCTTTATTAAGAGGAGCCCGATGACGCCCGTCCCGACGACGGCGGCCGTATCGCCAAGGCCGATGCCGGACAGGCGGACGGCGTGAGCCGCTACCGCGGCCGGCTCTGCCAGAGCCGCTTCTTCGTAAGACAGGCCGTCCGGCAGCGGATAACAGACGCGCTCCGGCACGACAACGTATTCGGCAAACGCGCCGTCCTTCCGGTACTCGTCGCAGGAAACACCCAAAACAACGCGGTTGTCGCAGAGATTCGCCTGCCCGTTTCGGCAAAAATAACATTCGCCGCAGTAAACCGTCGAATCAAACGTAATGCGATCGCCTTTTTTGAAGGCTGTTACCGCGCTGCCGGTACCGGCAACCTCGCCCGCCGCCTCGTGCCCCATTATGACGGGCGGTTTGCGCCTTCCGGTCGAGCCGTCAAAGCCGCGCGCGTCAGAACCGCAGACGGCGGCGGCCTTGACCCTTAACAGCACATCTCCCGGATCGGCGATTTTCGGATCTTCAACATCCGTATAAACTAGTTTTTTGTACTCGTTCATCACAAGCGCTTTCATAAACTCTCTCCGTTGGAATTTACAGTATACAACGCCGCCCCGCCCGCGTCATTCCGTCCGCATTGACGGGTTTGACGAAAACAAATAGACTGCTATCAGGGCCGAGGTGGTGGAATGGCAGACACCGGGGACTTAAAATCCCCTGGCCGCAAGGCCGTGTGAGTTCAAATCTCATCCTCGGCAACAGGTTCAAAGCCGCTATTAAAGGGGATTATGTGAAAAAATATATTTTCATCGTTCAATTTTGCGCGTCATTTTGCGCGCAACTTTGCGCAACGGCGGCGGTCTTGAGCGCGCAACAGATAGTTACCGCCGAAAGATTCCTTGAAAACGTTTCGGACAAGTACGCGAGTTTTAACGATTACGAGGCGCGGATAGCTATCCGTTCAGGAAACGCTGCGATGCGCGGGACGGTCGTTCATAAAACGCCGAATTTTCTGCGTATTGATTTTACGACGCCGGCGGAGCAGGTTATCGTGTTTGACGGCGATATGCTGACGGTTTATCTTCCTGAATACAGTGCCATACTTAACCAAAACGTAAGCTCAAGCCGCGTCGGCGGAGCAAATCTTGTGACGGCGCGCGGGCTTTTGCTGTTGCGCAGAAATTTCGCGGCGGCCTTTGTCACGGGACCCGCGCCCGTGCCGCTTGACGAAAATTCCCGCGAACGGGTAGTAAAGTTGCGCCTTACGCGGCGTTACGGCTCTGAAGGCTTTCGGGAAATAATTCTTAACGTCGATCCGTCGACACTGTTGATACGTCGCATTGAGGGAACGACTATCGCGGACGGCCGCGTTCAATTTGATTTTTCAGATATCAGGACCAATCAGGGAATTTCCGAGCGGCGGTTCATTTACGATTCCCCCGCGTCCGCAAACCGTTACAACGATTTCCTGTTTAGGGACACGGAGTAGCGGCGGGCAGGCATGGAGATTACTATGCGTATGATTGACAAGGCGCGTTGCGGCGCGGCAATGCCGCGGGCGGCATTGGGAAAAGGCGCAAACTGATGAAAAACTTGGGCGAACAGTTAAGAATTGGACGCGAAAACAAGGGGCTTTCGCTGAATGACGTTTCCCGCGAGATAAACATAGCCCAAAAGTATCTTGTGGCGCTCGAAACCGAGGATTTCTCGCAGTTTCCGGCAGAAACCTACTTGCAAGGCTTCCTAAAAAACTATTGCGAATACTTGGGCCTTGACGTTAAGGAAATTTTATCCCTGTACCGACTCTGCAGGATAGAGGAACAGCCTGTCCCCATCGAACAGCTTCTTCATAAGCCGGTCAATGTTCAACGAATAGTTGTTACGTCCCTGATAGCGGTTGCCGTCCTTGCGCTAGGGGCCGGGGCGGTTTATTACTTTCGTTTCATGCCGAAAAAAGAACAGCCCGCGGAGTATGTGGAACGCGTTCCGGCTGAATACCCGCTGACCGAAGGCGTTCTTGAAAAACGTTTTTTTGTAGGCGATAAGCTGATAGTCCCGCTGGACGGCAATGATTACAGGGTAACGGTGAGCGGCATCGGGGACGCGATAACGCTGGCCGCGCCGGGAAAAAACATAACAATAGATCTGAATAGCAACGCGGCGGCGGACATAAACGATGACGGCTTTGCCGAACTGCATATAAGCGCCATTGACTATGTTCAAAACCGCCCTGAAACAGGCGCCTTGATGAGGTTCGATATTATGAGTACGGCGTTGGCAGCCGAACAGCCTCCGGCGGGCACTGAAGCCGGGAATATCCCTGTCGCGAACCCGGGAGCGGCTACCCAAGTCATTTTTAACAACGCAAGCCCGTACCCGTTTACGCTCAGGGTCGTGTTTAACGGCTATTGTATGTTCCGCTGGGAAATTCTGCGCGAGGCGAATAGGCAGAACAGGACGGAACGTTACTTCCTAAAAGGCGAAGAGCAGACCATAACCGCCCAAAACGGAGTGCGCGTATGGATTTCTAACGCGTCCGCAGTCAAGATGTGGGTAATAGGCGGCGGCAATAACGTTCCGCTTGAAGCCGGCAGCGCGGGCGAGATTGTTGTCGAAGACATATACTGGATCCGCGACGATGACGGCCGTTACAAGCTGATACAAGCGCGGCTTGAAACCTAGCGCGAGCGCGAACATAAGGATACGGGGGGCGCGGATTGAAGATAATTTTAAGCGGCTACGGCAAGATGGGGCGGCTGATAGAACAACGCGCCATGGAAAGAGGGCACGAGATAATCGCCGTGATAGACCCCGCCGTTAAAAAAACGGCGGGAGGCGCAAATGCCTTTGCCACGATTGCCGACTTTGGGAAACAGAGCGGCGGAAAATGCGGCGGCGGCACTGTCGCGATAGACTTTACCCGCCCGGACGTGGCAGCAGATAACATAACCGCCTTTGCCGAGATGAGGATTCCGGTTGTTACCGGCACGACAGGCTGGTACGACAGACTTGACGAGGTGGGCGCGTTCGTCAATAGCCGCAAGAGCGCGCTCTTGTGGGCATCAAACTTTTCGATAGGCGTGAACCTGTTTTACCGTATCGCCGCATACTGCGCCCGGCTCATCGACGCTTACGGCGAATACGATGCCGCCGGCTACGAGATACACCACAACCAAAAGGCGGACAGTCCGTCCGGCACGGCAAAAACACTTGCCGAGACGGTGTTAAAAAATATGAAACGCAAGACAGCGGCCGTGTGGGACAAACTTGACCGTCCGCCCGCGCCGCATGAAATACATTTTTCGAGCCTGCGCGTAGGCGCGGTGCCGGGCGTACACGCGCTCGTGTTCGACAGCGGCGCGGACACCATCGAAATAAAGCACAGCGTACGGAACCGAGACGGCCTTGTGTCGGGCGCGATAGACGCGGCGCAATGGCTCGTCAAGGCTGTGGAGGCAGGCAGGCACGGCGTTTTTACGCTGGATGACATTTTGGGGGAGGTCAACGAATGACTCTTTTTAGGGGCGCTTTTACGGCGCTCGTTACGCCGATGAAAGAAAAC
>JAIRSQ010000035.1 GCA_031255395.1 Spirochaetaceae bacterium
ATTCGTATTGCCGGTGCCCAGCCTGTGTTCGAGCTGTATTTCGGCTCCGGCAGTATGACAAAGTTCCGCGTGTCAACCGTGCGAATCGTTATATCAACCGGAATGCGTCCGTCATCGTCAGGCGCGGCCTGTGTAAAATCTATATCCACGCGTTGCAACTCCCGCCGATTAATTAGCGTCTGCCTGCTACTTTCAATATACTGAATCAGTGCCGCCTTGCCTGTAACCTCGTAACCCTTCTGTATGCCGCAGTTCCGCGCCAAGGCGTACTCTCTGGTTCGTCCCGTGATGTCAAAGGCGATTTCGCGGATATAGTAAACGGGATCGTCCGCTTCCTGCGCGGCGGAAGGAACGCCCTGCATAAAAAGCAACAGAACGAAAACCTGTGCCCCTAGCGATGCTTTTTTTTTCACGACAGACCGGCGATTTCTCCGGCCAGTTTTAATCCGTCCAAGCCCGGCGTTATAACCCTCGCGCCGTTCCCGCACGGACCAACAAAGCGCAAGCCGGCCGCCTTTTTTTTCTTGGCGTCTGCCAGTGCCCACATGAAAGCCTCTTGGTCCGCGAGAGCGGGGTGCGGGGCCCGTGTTTCGTAACCAAGCTCCGTTAAGACATCGTGTATCGTTTCGGCGCGGGCCTGCGGCGTGATACCCAGCTTTACGCCGAGTTCCGCTGCCCGCGCCATGCCCCACGCGACAGCCTCGCCGTGCGAAAGACTGCCGAGTCCCGCCGCGCTCTCCAGCGCATGGCCAAACGTATGCCCCAGATTGAGGAGTGCCCGCTCGTCGCCCGTTTCCAGCGGGTCCTTTTGGACAATATCGCCCTTCACACGGACGGCCATGCCAACAAGCGCCGCCGCTCCGTCAATACAGGCATCGTCCGGGGCTACCGACAGAGCCGGAGACAGCGCGAGCAAGCGTTTGCGGGTTTCGTTCTCGTAGAGCGAACCGTCCAGAACCGTCGTTTTGATGATTTCCGCCAGGCCGGAGCGCCATTCACGCGGCGGCAACGTGCGGAGCGCGTCAAGCGGCATATAGATGTGGCGGGCAGGATAGAATGTACCGGCAAAGTTTTTTATGTCGAACAGGTCGAAGCCTGTCTTGCCGCCCAACGCCGCGTCCGCCATGCCGAGCAATGTGGTCGAAACTATGGCCAATGCCGCGCCGCGCTTGTAAACCGATGCGGCAAACCCGCAAATGTCGCTCACGACGCCGCCGCCGACAGCGACAAAAAGCCCGTCCTTGCCAAGCCCCGCTCCGGCAACGGCGCGGAGTACCGTTTCTACGGACTGCCAGTTCTTGGCCGCCTCGCCGTCCGGCAACGCGAAAATCTCCGCGCCGCCTCCGGCGATCTCTCCGGCAAGCGGAGCGGTATTTCTATCGCATACTATTACGGCGCGCTCAGCCTCCATATCGCTAAAAATACGCCCGAGACGCGGCGTTTTCGCCTCGATATGAGCGGAAGATTTATGCCCCCCAAACGTGAAGTCATGGTTCATTCGATAGCGTCATTTTAGCAGAGGCAGCCGCCAGAAACAAGGCAGCGCGTTGCGTCATGAAAAATGCTACCAAAAAATCACGGTTCACTTATACGGCAACGGATTGCGTACATCGCTATCCTGCGGTTGTGTCAGCGGCTTGCCCAAGCAAACCGTGTTCAGACCCAGAAACAGCCACAGTTTCGGTAACATTTTCTAAATCAAGCATCTCGACCCGCCCCGCAGGCGGGATTCCGCCCCATTGCGCTTAAATTAATCCGGAAAGAGGCGTGGAGATCCGGCGGGACGTTTAGCCTCTAGGTTGAGGTGCTTGTAGGCCAGAGCGGTTACCGTCCTGCCGCGCGGCGTGCGTTGCAAGAGCCCCGCCTGAATAAGGTAGGGCTCGTAAAAGTCCTCCAGCGTATCGACCGATTCGCCAACCGATATGGCAAGCGTTTCGGCACCGACAGGGCCGCCTCCGTACCGCTCGATTATCATGCGAAGTATTTCGCGATCAAGCCGTTCCAGCCCAAGGCCGTCAATTTCGAGGCGTTCAAGGCCGTCGCGCGCCAGATTGAGCGTTATCGAAGGGAGTTTCCGTATCTGCGCGTAGTCGCGCATCCTGCGTAGCAGCCTGTTCGTAACGCGAGGCGTAAAGCGGGACGATCTGGACAGCAACTCCGCGGCGTCGTCATCGACGCGGACGCCGAGTATCGAGGCCGAGCGGCGGATGATAGCCTTGATGTCGGAGCTCTCGTACAGCGAAAACCGGCAGCTTATCCCGAAACGGCTTATAAGAGGGCTTGAAACCATGCCGGCCTTTGTCGTGGCGCCGGCGAGCGTAAACGGCTTTAGCGGCAGTCTCATCGTGCGCGCTCCCGGCCCCTGCCCGATAACAAAGTCCAGTTCGTAATCTTCCATCGCTATATATAATTTTTCCTCGATTTCGGGGCGCAGTCTGTGTATCTCGTCGATAAAGAACACGGCGTTGGGTTTAAGCCCGGTCAGTATGCCCACGAGGTCTTTTGCCTTTTCCAGCGCCGGAGCGGAAGTTTCAGTAAAGTCAACGCCCATCTCGTTCGCGACAATACGCGCCATCGTTGTCTTGCCCAGACCGGGGGGGCCGGTCAGGAATATATGGTCAAGACTTTCGCCCCGTTCCCTCGCCGCCGCTATGAACACGGCAAGGTTCTCTTTCATCGCCTTTTGCCCCAGAAATTCGGCAAGCAGCGACGGGCGGAGAGCGTAGTCCCGCGCGTCCTCCGGCAACGCGTTTTCGGGACGCACGACGTTGCGGACAGTATCGTCCGTACTTGTTGCGGTTTTTTCCGGCATCTTCATTTAGCCAGCCTGAGTATCGCAAGACGAAAAAGTTCGGCCTCCGCTGCCGCGCCGTCAGAAGCGCCCCCGCCTCGCTTCATTTCGGCAGCCGTCTGCTCCAGAGCCGCCGCCGCCGCCTTCCTGTCGTAACCCATGCCGGCAAGAGCGTCGGCCAGTTCGCCGTAGGGCGAACCGGCGGCGGCCTTCTCCGTCCCGCCGGACGTCAGCTTCCCTTTCAGTGCCAGCACCATCTTTTGCGCCGTCTTCCTGCCCAGTCCCGGCACCTGCTCGAGCCGCGCGATATCGCCATCTTCCAGAGCTCTTTCAAGCTCGGCCTGGCTTATACCGCCCATTATTTTGAGAGCGGCCTTCGGCCCTATACCGTCAACCTTTTGCAGTTCCAAAAAAGCGGAACGGCGGGCGGCGCTCTCGAACCCGAACAGCCGCATATCCTTTTCGGTATGCTGCAGCCATGTAAAGACCCGCGCCTCGCCGCCGGCAGCGGTTACTGCCGCCGCGTCCGTACCCGGCATGGCTATCTCCCACTCCACGCCGCCCGTCAAAAGGCAGAGAGCGTCGCCTTGCCTGCCGCTCACCTTGCCGCGCAAACTGTTAAACATGGTAAAATCATACCGCGCCGGCAAAATTAATTCGACTCCGCCGCGCCCGACG
>JAIRSQ010000069.1 GCA_031255395.1 Spirochaetaceae bacterium
CCGCCCGACAGGTCAAGCCCCAGTTGGACGGCGTTCTTTTGCATGTTCTTTAACGCAAAAATTGAGTTCCTGTAATGGTCCTCGATAATGCCACGCGCTTCGTTTCTGTCGGCAAACACGTTGAGTACGGCAGCCGCGTCCCATTTTTCGGGGGCGGGAGCCTTCACCGTCCGGTTGACCCGTTTTGCTTCTTTAAGAAGGAAATCCATGCCGTCAGGCAACGCCGAGCCTTCGCGGGCTGCCGCAATCACGCGGTCAAGCTCGGTTGTTGCCCGCCGCGAAGCGTAGTTTTTTATCTGCTCCCGCGATCCCAACGCGATGATTTTGTCCTGGGCGGGCACCAGAAAGTACCAGCGCACCGTCGGAGCCAAAAACACGGCACAAATGGCGATCGTCAGCAGGATTATGACTAACCTGTAACGTTTGCTCATGATGAGGTCTCACCGGCCTCCGTTTCTTCATTCTCGTCTTTTTCGTCCTCGGTCTTCTTGCTATCGGTTTTTTTGTCCTCTTTTTTGTCCTCAATCGCGGCCTGCGCTTCCGGCTTCTCTTCCTTGGACTTCTCTTCTTTTGCCACAAAGGAAACCGAAGCTATCGCGCTGCGCGAAAACTCGATCTTTACATTATCGTCCACTTTTAGCAGCACCGAATTCTCTTTTACGCTCGAAATCGTGCCATGCACACCGCCTATCGTAACGACCTTATCGCCCTTCTTGAGCGCGCTCAGCATCTTCTGCGTCTCTTTCTGCTTCTTATTCTGCGGCCGTATTATCAAAAAGTAGAAAATCGCTATAATCAGAATAAACGGGGCAAAACTTAAAATCTGTTCCGTTCCGCTCGCGGGAGCCCCGCCCCCGCCTTGGGCCCCTCCCAGTAACAGGGGCAAACTAAATAATTCCATACTTGACTTCCTTGTGTATTAAACTGCTTCCATTCTACCACACCCCCCAATCCCGTACAAGCGGCCAGCCATAGCGCGAGTTGCCGATTGCGTGTCGCTTGTTCGGAGTACATTGCTCTTCGTCCGCCTGTACTTCGCGCCGGCCCCCAAACCGGCGCCATTGCTCATTATTCATTATTAGCTGTTGCGGTTTCGGAATTCGCGCTCCATGTCGCGTTTTATGTCTTTGTCGCGGATTACTGCCCGTTTGTCGTAAAGTTTTTTTCCCTTGCAGACTCCCAGTTCAACCTTGACGCGACCGTTTTTGAAGTAGAACGACAACGGGACAAGCGTGTACCCCTTTTCCTCGACCTTGCGGGTAAGACGCTTTATTTCCTGTTTGTGGAGCAACAGCCGCTTCTTGCGCAACGGATCGTGGTTAAAAATCGATGAAAACGGGTTTTCCGAGATAAAGAACGAGTTTAGCCAGACCTCGCCGTTTACGGCTTCGGCCCACGCGTCGGGAAACGAGATTTTGCCGTCCCGCACGGACTTGATTTCCGTTCCCAGAAGTTCTATGCCGCATTCACAGGTTTCATCGACAGTGTAGTCAAACCGCGCCTTACGGTTTACGGCGATGACTTTGACCGGCGTCATGGCGCCGACTGAGAGCGGGCTATCACCGGACGGAACGAAACGAATGGCGAGCATGATGCGGGTTCAAGGCCGGCCCGCGTTTCCGGCGCTACCGTTCCGGCGGGGTTTACCCAGCATCCGCCACGGACGCCGCGTTTTGGCGAGCCTACGGCGGTGACGCTGTCAGGGCCGGCGTCCAGGAAACGTATCGGCGCGAAGCTGTCCGCGCACCATTCCCAAAGACCGGCCCCGTCGGGGCCTTCCCCTGAAACGACTTCCGCGCCGCCGCTATCCAGTTTTACGACCGTCCGTTTTAAGAACATTTTTTTTAGCCGTCCAAACGCCGCCGCTCCCTTTGCCGCGTACTCCCACTCTGTTTCGCCGGGAAGCCGCACCTTCCAGCCGGCGGCGGCCATAGACGGCGGCAGTTTTGCGCTAAGCCATTCGCAGTAAGCGTTAGCCGCAAACCACGAAACCCCCGAAACCGTGGGCGCGGGATACGCTTCATCGTACGTCCTTACAAGATACTGAGCGTTCACAAGGTTTTTTTCTGCCAGCAACGCGGTATTTTCCGCTCTCCATTCGGGATTTTCAGCCAAAAACGCCGCCCATTCGCCGTCCGAAACCTCGTCTTCGGCGATATAGTACCGTTCTAACGGCGTTTCATGGCTAAAACCGGCGGCAGCCTTGAATATTCCCGGCTCAACTTCGACAAACCGGACGCCGTTCACCGTTAAATCGCCGCCGAATCGGGCTTGATACGGATTTTGCGACTCCGACAGCGCGTCGCCTTCACTCGGAAACACAGCGTTTAACACGTTTTTTTTGTACCACGCGGACTCCAGCAACGGTTTCGCTTCCTCGCCAAGAAGCTCGGCAAGCTCGACAGTGAACGCCGGATTAGCTCCTATAAACTCAAGGATATTTGCCGCGGAACGGACAGCCGTTAGCGGAGAGGGCGCGCGCCCCGCGTTGTCCGCAAGAAATTTAGCACGCAACAGGTCTTTGAGGAAGGAGCGTGTCGAGGCAAACCGCGCCGCCGCCTTTAGCAGTTCGTCCGCTGCCGCGCCGTCGGCCGGAGCGCTGCGGTACGCCCCTTCGGAAAGGGACAGCGGCGTCTGGTACGTAATCCCGCTCTCCCCGGTAAACGACCACGCGGCGGCCTCTTCCGCGCCGAGAGCGAGCGCTCGCAACGGGCTTTCTTCTTTAAGCGTCGCGTGAACGGTCTGGCGTCGCGGGAGTATGCCGAACGCGAACAGAACGGCTTTCACGTCTTTTTCAACGCTGAATTCCGTGAAGCCCGGCAACGCCGCGTCAAAGCGCCGGCGGCCCTCGGCGACAAATATTGTACAGGGAGTCGCGTCAAAAAAAACGTCGTCAACGCGCACCGCCGCGCCGGAAGGCTCAGACGTAAATGTAATAAAACTGCCGCGTTTTACGATTCCGGGAAAAATTAGTATAAAAAACGCTATACCTGTCAAGACCGCAGCATACAGAACCGTCAAATATTTTCCCGGTTTAACTCCGCAAAGAGCGGGAAGCTTTACGGTGTCCTCGTCTTCATGGCTGTCCGCCGTCCGCCTCTTATTAAACATCGTTTAATTGTAGTATACGCTCCCGTTCCTGCCTACCCACCCGCAAGCAAACCGGAAAATTTCAGACTGAAAGTTACAGGCGCAACGCTCGAAGCGAAACCGTAATATAACGGCTTTACTTTCAAAAAGCGCCTTGATAGCATACCAAAATGACATTTTTTCAAAAGCATATTATTGACTGTTTTTTCCAGCGTTACGCGAATTCGACGGCGGCGCCCGGAAAACGAACCTGTATTTCCGCTCTCAAACTTTATCCTGAATTTGACAGCGCGTCTTTGTACAAAAAGAAATCTTTTTTGAAGGCGGCTGAGATTCTGGAAAAACGCGGAATAGTCAAACTGTCGTGGTATAAAAACCGCGCTCATAAGACTCTTAAAACTTTGGAATGCGTCGACATGGAAGCGATGTTTCGGCTGGCAGACAAACCTTTTCCAAAAAAAGTAATGGAAAATATTAAAGAGGTTATACCGTCGATAACAGCTCCGGCTGACGCCAGGCGTTGCAAGGAATTACTGCTTTTTATGTCCGAAAACGTAACGCCAAATGACGTTGAACGCGGCATAGACAAGCAGGCTTTTAAGGATTTTGCAAAACTTCTTAAAACTTTGCATGACAACGAATCGTTTACGGCGCATAAACCGCTGCCCTGCACGCGGACGCCTTATTCCGTTCTCGACGGAATAACGCCGCGAGCGCTGTCGGTTATGCTTTACAATGATTCCAAACGGCTCGAACAAATTACAAAACTGCTTTCAAGACTGCTGAAACGCGCAGAAAAAGAAGGTTTATATGTCCCCAATCTGGCATTTCTTGCCCGCTCGTTTCCTGAGACTTTAATTTCAGGCAAAATCGTAATATATTTTGACCAGTCTAAAACGCCGCTTGTAAATGATACCGGAAATATTATTGGGTTTCCGCTTGAAACGATAAAACAAATAGAATCTATTTCGGCAATCAAAAAAGAACAGCCTACCGTGCTGACAATAGAAAATAAAGAAACATTTTACGCCCTTACGAACTCAAAAAAATATACGTGCCTCTTGTATACTGGCGGGTATCCGAGCCGCGCCGTAAGCGCTTTATTGCGCGTGCTGTCAAAATCCGGTTTCAGTTTTTTTCACGCGGGCGATGTCGACCCTGACGGCATTCTTATTTTGCAGGATCTCATAAAGAACGCAAAAAAAAATATTACGCCGGTTTGCATGGACGCGACCACGTTTTTCAAATATCGCAAGCATGGCAGGAAACTGGCAAAAACAATGCTGGACAATATTCGTTTGATAGGCGATGAAATTCGTTCTATCGACGGAATACAGGAAGTGTTGTCGCTAATCGAAAGCACCGGAATCGGAATAGAACAGGAGCTTATCGATTACGGGTATGCCTGATACCGCCCTTTTTCTTTGGACCGCCAAGTTCAAAGAAAAGGTGCGGGAAAGAGCGAGTTTCCCGCTTTTTGTTTGTATAAACAGCCGCTAAAGAGTGCCCCTGCCGCTTCAATCCTTTGCGCCGCCTGTTTACGGAAAGGTGTCGCTCCGCGGCGGATAGATCCGCCATATCGACGCGCCGGGCGAACAGTAAAGGATGCCGGAAGGAGAAAAGTATATATCGACAGAGTCGCGCGCTTTTACCGTAACGACGGCGCCGGCCTGCCAGCGCTGTTCGCGCATGAACGGCGATGTCCCTATCCACGGGCCGTCGGACGGGACCGTAAAGCTGAAGGACGGGCTTTTTCGCGCGGTTATGCGTCGGCGGTCAAAACTTGACGAAACTGTCTTTGCCGCTATAGTCTTCCAGTCCGCAAGCCACGGGTCTTGCAGTACGCTTTCCGGCAGATCACCATCCGAAAACAGTTTGCGGAAGCGCGCCCAGTTGAAGTTATGAGGCAGACGCTTTTCGCCGGCTAGCGCCGCAAGTTCCCGGTAAAACACCGCGTCCGCGCCGCCACTCCAAGAAAGATTTATGGAACCGCCGGACACGTCTAACGGAAACAGCGCTCCGGCGGGCATCATCGTCCCCGGCTTTATTCCTTTGTCCGGCCAGTGGGGCCAGGCTATGACGGGAGTCGTCCATTCCTGCATGACTCCGGCGTAACAAGCCGTTCCTCCCGGAACGGCTTGCGCGCTCCGCTCCGTTCCGTCCGCGCCGTTCCATTCGACGAGCCAATGCGCCTCGCCAAGCGTTTCGAGCCACGAATCGGGCGGAGCGGGAAGGTTCACGCGGTAGGATTGACGGGTTACAGGTTCGTAGCAGGACACAAACAGGCTAAACGCCGCAAAAACCGCTCCGGCGAATACTCTTTTTACAGTTTTCATGCATTATATTCACCGTAAAAATTGATTCTGCTTTGCCTCGACGCGAATTTTATGACAAATGTAACGAGTCGCTTTATCGGGGGTATTAAACCGCGCCCGCTAATCGCGTATAGTAAAACCATCAATTTGAACGGATTTTGCGGGGTCAGGATGGAATGCTGGTATAAGAAGGGCGGCGCGCTGCTTGCCGAGATTGCGGAGACCAAGTCGGGCGGGGCGTTGCTGTGGTTTCTGGGACAGATGGGGTTTGCGGTCAAAATGAGCGGCGTTATCGTCTATTTTGACCCGTTTTTGAACGATTTCACCGACGAAACCGGCGCGCCGCGCTGTTACGGGCCGCCTTTCACGCCGGAAGACGGGATCGAAGCCGATTATTTTGTCTGCACTCACGATCACGCCGACCATCTTAGCCTTGAAACGCTGCTTCCGCAGGCGCGGAGGAACCCGCGCACCCGCTTTATAGTGCCGCGTCCGCTCACGGGCATCCTTACCGGAGCCGGAATAGACGGGAGCCGCGTGAGCGGGGCGCGCGCTGGCGATGTTCTTGAGCTTGACGGCGGTTTGACGCTGACCCCCGTAGCCGCGGCTCATGATGTCTACCGTACGGACGAGAACGGGGACCATCTCTGTCTTGGCTACCTGCTGCGCGACGGGGAAACCGGCGTTTACCACGCGGGAGACACGGTCGTAACGCCGCTCCTGGTGGAGACGCTGAGAAAACTGAAACCGGTGAACATAGCGATACTTCCCGTGAACGGCGGCGACTGGGAACGCTCAGAAGCGGGCATAACCGGCAACATGACGGCTGAGGACGCCGCCAAGCTTGCCCGCGCCATAGACGCAGACTTGGCCGTTCCCGCCCATTACGGCCTGCTGAGCGGCAACTCGGCGAACCCCGCCTTCTTTGCCGAGGCGATGTATCGCCTGTGCCCCTCGAAAAAGTACCATATTTTTGCGCCCGGCGAATGTTTTCGCTACGGGCTCTACGGCTAAGACGCGGGGCGGTTTGTGGAAAATCACGGGATCGCGGGCGGCACGGCCCAAAAAAAAGCCGCCGTATTCCAAAAAAACATGGAGGCGGCGCGACAGTTTTTTCCCGGCATGGAAAAAAGAATCGCTGACGCGGGGCAGGCCGAAAATTTTGCCGCCGAGACTGCCGTTTCCGGCGAACCTACAGCCCGGCTTGGCGGGCGCTACCTTCATTCGGCCCGCGATCCAGAGCGCGAGGCGGCGCGGCTTGTAGCCGCTTCCGCTGGAGAAAACGCCGGGAATATTATCGTGCTGCTCGGCTTCGCCCTAGGTTACGCGGCGGAAGCGGCGGCGGCTCTGCCGTCCGAACCTCTCGTCGTCGTCGTGGAAAAAAGGCCGGAACTGTTACGCGCGGCCCTCGAATGCCGCGACCTGTCCGGACTTTTTAGCAAACGCGTTGTCTTTGTGCTGGGAGACGATCCGTCCGCCGTAACCGCGGCGCTGCCGGCGTCCGGCGGCAAGGCGGCTGTGATACAAAATATCGCCGTAACCGCGGCTGACGCTGACTTTTACGGAGAAGCCGCCCGGCATATCGGGAACTGGCGGACTAAGGAAGCGGTAAACGCCGCGACGCTGCGGCGTTTCGGAAAGCGCTGGGTAAGAAATCAGGCGGCGAACATGGAGGCTATACGCGATCTGCCGGGCATCAGCCGCCTAGCCGGACACTTCGACTTTCCAGCGCTGTTGCTGGCGGCGGGGCCGTCTCTTAACGCTATTGCCGGAAAACTAAAACGCCTGCGGGAACGCTGCATTGTGGTCGCCGTTGACACGGCGTTGCGCTTTCTGCGGCGCGAGGGCGTCGCGCCGGATTTTGCCGTTTCGGTCGACCCGCAGTACTGGAACGCCCGCCACATCGACCGCTGCCTTCCGGCGGAAAGCGTGTTTGTGACTGAGGCGGCGGTTTATCCGTCAGTGCTCCGCGAAAGGCGGAGCGCGGGCAGGACGTTCCTGTGCGGCTCAATCTACCCGTTGAGCCGCTTTGTAGAGGAACGGGTCGATCCCAAAGGGCGGCTTGGGGCCGGCGGCTCTGTAGCCAGCTCCGCGTGGGACTTTGCCGCCTCGCTCGTCTGCCGCGCCGCATCACCTTCAATCTTTATCGCTGGGCTGGATCTTGCCTTTCCGCGGATGGAGACTCACTACAGCGGAGCGCTCTTCGAGGAACGCGCCCACGCCTCCTCATGCCGTTTCCTGCCCGCGGAAACCCAGTCGTTCCGAGCCCTGCGGGATGGCGAACCTTTTTTTGCCCGCGCCGCCGACGGAAGTCCGGTTTTGACGGACAAACGGTTGAATCTGTACGCCTCGTGGTTTGAAAACCGCGTTGCCACCGCAAAGAATTATAACAGTTCAAGACTTTCAGGCAGCGGTCTTGCGATAAAAGGCATGAAAACGGCGTCCGTCGATGAAATTTTAGCGTTGCCGCCTTGCCGATCCGAAATTTCAAGCCGTATTGAACGGGTTTTGTCCGATATTTTTCTGGAATGGGACAGAGAAAACGAGCGCGAAGGGCGCGTCCGGCGTTACGACGCGGCTTGCGCCGCTCTTGAAAGCGGGCTCGAAACGGCGCGGCTTGCCGCTCTGTCCATGGCTCAGGACGCGGAAACGTTTGAACTGCGCGACCGTTTGCCGGACGACAGCGTCAAAGTTTCTTTTGAAAAAAAGATGGCTGCGGCAAACGACGCTCTACGTCAGAGCGGCGTTTACGCGGCGGCTCGTTTCCTGCTCCAGCCGGACAGCCTTTCCGTTTCTGACTGCGGCGCGGAGGATTTTTTGCGGGAGGCGGCAAGGACTTGTCGGGATTTGGCGGACAGCGCGGGCTTCGCGCTGTCCGCGTTCGAACGGGGCCGCCGATATAATTCGCTAAACCGCCGTTAAACCCGTAAGCGGACTATGCGCAAGACACTATAAAATATATACTTGCGAAAATGTTAAAATTTGTTACTTTTCTGTACGACGCGTTCCGATTTTCAGCGCTGATGTTTCTTTTGTTGCCGGAAATTCGCGCCAACGCGGACAGCGGTTATTTTGCGGCCAGTCTTTTTTGCGCCTCGTCTCTCGCGCTGTTTCCGCTTATGGCTTTTTTCATGTGGTTTGACAGCAAAATATACAGAGTTTTCGCATACCTTTATACGGCCGGCAAGATAGCGGGCATCTGCGCCGCCGTGGCGGGTATTTTTTCTTTGCGCGGCGATTTTATGGCGGAATTGCTGCTTTTGGACTCTAAAAAATTTCTTGCCGTCCTGGTTGCGCCGTGTTTCGCGTTTTTGGACGTGATATTTTTGATTCCGGTTTTGCTTGCTTTTAAATCCGCCCGCTCAAACGCCGCCCTGTAAGGCCATCATGTAAGGCCCGCCTTTTTTTAACGTGCCGTGAACGCGGTTTACCGTTTACAGCCGGAAATGACGCGTCGCATTTCCAGAGCAGCCCGCCGGCCTTCAGCGGCGGCGGCTTCCAGCGTCAGACATTGCGGACAGGCTCGCCAGGCCGTCAGTATCGAGCGGGAGGCGTTCACCACGCCGCCTGAGCCGTCACTATTCAACAGCGCCGCCGCCGTGTCCGCGCCGCCGCCCTGCGCCCCGTAGCCCGGTATCAGGAAAAACAGGTTTTTGTACTTTGCCCGTATCTCGGCGGCGGCATCATTCTCCGTACATCCAACGACAGCGCCGAAACCTCCGTAGCCGTATACGCCGACGTACCGCTCCGCCAGTCCGCAAACGATGCGGGCCGCCTCATCGTAAAGCCTCCCTCCAGTTGCAAGCTCGCGGTTTTCAAGGTCATTCATGCCGGGATTGGACGTGCGTACCAGCACGAAGGCTCCTTTGCCCGTTTTTTCAGCCATGTTTAGCCACGGCTCCAGCGTGTCAGAACCCATATATGGGTTGAGCGTCACAAAATCAGCCTCGAAATCGCCTGAAAAGTGCGCTGTCGCGTACCGCGCCGCCGTATCCGCTATGTCGCCGCGTTTTATGTCCGCTATCACAAGGCCGCCGCGCTCCCTGATATAGGCAAGCGTCCGCGAATAGGCCGCAAGACCGTCAAGCCCCAGCGACTCGTAGTACGCTATCTGAGTCTTGTAACAGGCTGCCGCGTCGAGAGTGGCATCAACCAGTGCCTTGTTGTACGCAAAAACCGCCTCGCCAGCGCTTGAAAACTTGACTCGTGCCGCTTCGGGTAGGTACTCCGCCGCCGTATCAAGCCCCACGCAGACATTGCCTTTTTCCAAGACCGCCTCGTGGAGTCTGTCCATGTTGTTCATTCGCCCCCTCCTTCGATTCTGAGCCGCGCCGATTCGCGGTGGGCGGACAGGCCTTCCGTTTCGGCAAGCCGCATACAGGGGCCGGCAAGCGCGGCGCAGCCTTCTTTTGACACGAACTGATAAAACGCGGCGCGTAAAAACGTTCCCACCCAGAGGCCGCCAGAAAAACGAGCGCTGCCCGCCGTGGGCAGGATGTGGTTGGTACCGGACACAAAATCGCCGAACGCCGCAGGAGCGTAATGCCCCGCAAACAGCGAGCCGTATGCGGTGAGCCGCCCTGCCGCGCCGCGCAGGGCGGCCTCGTCTATCTGCAATTCGATATGTTCCGGCGCAATCTCGTTGGCAAGGGCTATCGCGTCATCAAGAGAGTCGGCAAGGTATGCCTCGCCGTTTTCCCGCCACGACCGCGCCGCCGCCCCGTCTTCCGGCAGACCGGCAAGCCTGTTTTCGAGGTCCGCCAGCGTCGCCTCCAGCGTTTCCTTGCTGGTGCAGACCAGCATGGAAACCGCGTCCGTATCATGCTCCGCCTGCGCCAGCAAGTCAATCGCGATGAAACGCGGGTCGGCAGTCCCGTCCGCGATTATCAGAACCTCGCTAGGCCCCGCAATGCCGTCTATGCCGACCGCCCCGCAGCTTGCAACCTGCCGCTTGGCTTCGGTAACAAAGCGGTTGCCCGGCCCCGCTATCATGTCGACTTTTTTGACGCCGCCACCATAGGCAAAGGCCGCTATCGCTCCCACTCCGCCCATGCAGTAAATCTCGTCCGCTCCGGCAATATCCATCGCTACCAGCACCGCCGGATGTATGCCCCCGCCCTCAAAGGCCGGAGACGCCGCCGCTACCCGCCGCACACCCGCCGCCTTCGTTGTCGTTATGCTCATCAGTGCGGAACTCGGCAGTGGCCTCCGGCCAGCAGGCACATAGCAACCGCAACTTTCCACCGGCAGCAGCCTGTGCCCAAGCTCTAGCCCGCCCTCACAGTCGGTAAAGCTAAGCTCCCGCAATGTCGCCCG
>JAIRSQ010000145.1 GCA_031255395.1 Spirochaetaceae bacterium
AGATAAAAGAGGAGGCGGAGGACCTTTACGCGGAGGCCAAGGAGCAGGAAAAAAGCACGAAAACCAAGTCGAAGTAAAAAAGCGGGCGCAAAAGCATGAATTATAAGATTATCCACGAACTGCCGGGAAGGATGCGTCTTTCCTGCGGCAGATACTCGCTGTCGCCCGTCAGGGCCGCAGCTTTGGAACAGTTTTTGCTGGCGATTGACGGCGTAAAGATGGCCCATGTGTCCCAGGTAACAGGAAACGTTCTTGTTAACAGCCGGCACGGAGAGGAAGCGGCAGTGTTGAAGCAACTTGACGACCTTGACCTCGCGAGCCTGCCCGATCCGGCGTTTTTCCACAACCTCGAAGGGAACTTTCAGAATAAATTGTTCAACCTTGTAGTTACCCATTTTGTGACGCGCTATCTGTTTCCGCCGCCGTTGCGGGCACTTTACACCCGTATCAAGGCGCTTCGTTTTGTAGGCAAGGGGCTGTCCGCGCTCGCGTCCGGGCGACTCAGTGTCGAAGTCCTGGATGCGGCAGCCGTTACCGCCTCCATAGCGCAGGATACGGACGAAAGCGGCGCGGGTTCCATGATAATGTTCATGCTCACGCTGAGTGAAATTCTCGAAGAGTACACCCGCAAGAAATCGAGGAATGCGCTGGCCGCGTCATTTTCGATCAACATCGATTCGGTATGGAAGA
This sequence comes from Spirochaetaceae bacterium, assembly GCA_031255395.1. Classification (GTDB taxonomy): domain Bacteria; phylum Spirochaetota; class Spirochaetia; order Treponematales; family Breznakiellaceae; genus JAIRMY01. The sequence continues at coordinate 691 of JAIRSQ010000145.1, forward strand.
AGACCCCGGACGGCGAGGTCTCCGTGCCGCTTAGGCAGGTCGTGCCCGGCGACCTGATACTGACTCGGAGCGGCACGATGATACCGTTGGACGGCGAGGTTTCTACAGGCGAGGCTCTGGTCTGCCAGGCTTCCCTGACCGGAGAACCGCTACCCGTGCTGAAACGCATCGGCAACGCGGTATTTGCCGGCACGGTCGTGGAGGAGGGCGAACTTGTCATCAAAGTGATCAGCCGCCCGGATGAAAGCCGCGTGGAAAAGATAGTTGCCATCATCGAAGAGTCCGAGGGGCTCAAGGCAAAAATCCAGAACCAGGCGGAAAAACTTGCCGATTCGATAGTGCCGTTCAGTTTTGCCGGCGCGGTGCTGACGATGCTGCTGACAGGCAGCGTAAACAAGGCGCTCTCATTCTTGATGGTCGATTATTCCTGCGCGATAAAGCTGTCGATACCGATAGCCGTGCTGTCGGCGATGCGCGAGGCTGCACGGCGGCGGATTTTTGTAAAGGGCGGTAAATTCCTAGAAGCTGTCGCGAATGCGGACACAATAATCTTTGACAAAACCGGCACCTTGACGGAAGCCAAGCCGAGCATAGCAAAAGTGATCCCCGCCGCCGGGCAGAAACGCGAAAAAATCCTTAGCATGGCGGCCTGCCTGGAAGAACATTTTCCTCACAGCGTCGCCAATGCCGTGGTCAAACAGGCGGAAGCGGAAAACCTCAAACACCGCGAGGAACACAGCAAGCTGGAATACGTGGTGGCGCACGGGGTCGCGGCTTACTACGCAAATGCGCGGGTCGTGCTTGGAAGCTACCACTTTGTTTTTGAGGACGAAAAGACGGCGCTCAGTCCCGAAGAAAAGGCGTGGATAGAAAAAGAAACCGAAGGGTACTCCGCCATATACCTGGCGCGGGAAGGCAAACTTCTGGGTCTAATCTGCTTTACAGACCCGCCGCGCCAGGATGCGGCACCCCTTATCGCGGAACTGCGGAAGCTGGGTATCTCAAAGATCGTGATGCTCACGGGAGATAACGAAGCCGCCGCCCGCATGATAGCGGAAGAGTTGGGCCTCGACGAATACCACGCCAATGTGTTGCCGCAAACAAAGAGCGCACTGGTCAAAAAGTACCGGGACGAAGGGCGTGTCGTCATCATGGTGGGGGACGGGATAAACGATGCTCCCGCCCTGGCCGCAGCGGATGCGGGCATAGCGATGACTAACGGTTGCGACCTCGCCCGCGAGGTCGCGGATCTGGTGTTGCTGTCGGACGATCTGCGTAGCCTCTGCCGTGTAATAGAGCTAAGCAAGAAGTTATTGACCAGAATTTCGGACAATTACCGGAAGATAATGCTCGTCAACACGTCGTTGCTTGCCCTGTCTCTCGGAGGCGCAATCGGTGCCGAAACTTCGGCTCTGGTCCATAACCTGTCGACATTTATGTTGAGCGTCTCCTCCGGCCGTCCCTACCTGTCGGAAGACGAATAGTCAGCGGCGCGATCGTCATTGCGAGCGCACGAAGCAATTCATCCGAGGCAATCTCGCCACTGGATTGCTTCGCTATGTTCGCAATGACGGTCTCCCCGGACGACTTACCAGTTCCCTCTCAAAATCATTGCTCATTGCTCATTCGTAAACAAGCCCGCTCGCAAGGCCGACTAGCAACCCCCTACCGTCGGCCTCATTCGTAAGCCACTTCCGCCAAGGACAGTTCACGGCGAATCATGTTGCTGATGATCTCCGTGGGGCTTTGCTTTGTTGACAGCATCTTTGCCGTAAGGTATTCAGCGGACAGACTGTCAAGAATAACCATCATATTCCGGTGCTTGATGAATGGCCCCTCTGCCGTAGGGCTAATCTCCGGCGTGGTTTTAGTCAAAAGTTCGTCAAGTTCCCATGCTTCCTGCTCGGTCATATCAGACATTACGATTGCTCTCTTCAACATAATGATAAAATTCTGAGATCCCGCCTGACTCGCCAGCTTTCCCGAAAAACTCACTTACAAGCCCTATCCCTAAGACGACTCGCAACCCACAATCGGCGGCCATTCCTCATTGCTCATTACTCATTACTCATTGCTCATTTCTTTCAACGCTCTTACCAGAACCGGGAGGCCGTACAGCCGGATAAAGCCCCTCGCGTCCGCGTGGTCGTACAGCTCGCCTGTTGTAAAGCTGGCCAGGTTCTCGTTGTAGAGCGAGTGGGGCGATGTTATTCCGGCGGGGCTTATGCCGCCCTTGTACAGTTTCAGGCGCACGTTGCCGCTGACGCGGGTCTGCGTCGAGTCGACAAACGCGCTCAACGCTTCGCGTAACGGCGTGAACCAGAAGCCGCCGTAGATCAACTCGCCGAGTTTGTCGCGGATGGTCTGCTTGAACGAATATGTCGGACGGTCGAGGCAGATGTGTTCCAGTTCGGCGTGGGCGTAGTACAGGATGGTGCCGCCGGGGGTTTCGTACACGCCGCGGCTCTTCATGCCGACCACGCGGTTTTCCACGATGTCGGCTAGCCCCACGCCGTTCGCCCCGCCA
>JAIRSQ010000161.1 GCA_031255395.1 Spirochaetaceae bacterium
GAGGCAGTGTCCAGCCTTGACGCGGAAAGCGAGCTTTACATCCGCAAAGCCCTGCGCGAACAGCTAATCGGCCGCACGATAATTCTTGTCGCGCACCGCCGCTCGACCATCCTGTCCGCCGATAAGGTCATCGAGATAAAGGCCGGGAGCGTGGCACAAGGCGGCAAGGGATAAGAACGTTACGGCTCTACACCGGAGGCAACAAAATAGGCCGCAACGGATTGCGACCTGACGTAAGCGTCCCTATCGTACCGGAGGTGAGGAACGGGGTCTGATGGCGGGTTGAAAGACGAGCGAAAATCTATTAGATTTTATTCACAACAAACCAATTTTAGGAGATTCCGATGGTAAAAAGTGAACTCGTACAGCGCAGCCCTGTCAGGTTATTAGAAAAAGCGATAGAAGGCAGTCTGAAAGCGGGCGAAATCGGCATACTGTCTTCGCCCAAAGGGATTGGAAAAACATCCGTTTTGGTGCAAATCGCGCTGGACAAGCTGTTGCAAGGCAAAAAAGTGATCCATATCTCGTTCAACCAGCGCGCAAGCCACGTTCAGAACTGGTACGAGAATATTTTTGAAGAGACGGCTAGGAAAAAACATTTGGAAAATGTTACGGACATTGAGGATGAACTTATAAGGAACCGCGTTTTGATGAATTTTAACCAGGAAGGCGTGAACAGTGATGTGGTAAGGCGCGGTCTTAAATCAATGATTGTCGACGGCGGATTCGGGGCGGATTCGATTATCATTGACGGGTTCAATTTTACAATAGCGGAGCGTTCCCGCATTTCCACGTTTAAGGATTTTGCCAAAGGACTGGGGCTTTCCGTATGGTATAGCTGTGATCTGACGGGCACGCCGCCCTACGACAAGCGCGGCATTCCATCGGTGGTGGCGGATTTTGAGGACATTATTGATGTGGCAATAGCGCTTGACCCAAAAGCGGCATACACGGAGTTGCGGGTCTCTAAAGCGCGCGACCGCTATGATATAAAAGAAATCGTCCGCCTTGACCCTAAAACGCTGTTAATTCTGGAAGACTAAAGGCCGCTTATGCCCGTTCACAGCGATTACAGTGCCGGCCCGGCCGTTAACGCTCCCGTTCTTTCCCTTGTTGTGCCCTGCTTTAACGAAGAGGCGGCGATAGCTCTGTTTCACGAAGAAGCGCTGAAGATTCTTGAACAACGGGAAGACACCCGTGATCTGGAAATAATTTTCGTTGATGACGGCTCAAGAGACGGCACGCTTAGGGAAATTAAGAAGCGCGCGGAGCGGGACGGGCGGGTGCGTTACATATCGTTTTCGCGGAACTTCGGCAAGGAGGCGGCATTGCTTGCGGGGCTTGCCGCGTCGAGGGGGCGGTTTGTCGTCACTCTTGACGCTGATTTGCAGGATCCGCCCGCGCTTATTCCAGAGATGCTGGACGCGGTGAACGGCGGCGAGTACGACTGCGCGGCGACACGGCGGGTTACGCGCAGAGGCGAGCCGTTGGTACGCTCATTTTTCGCAAGGAGTTTTTACTACCTGATGACGAAGGTAGCGGAGATTGAGGTTGTGGACGGAGCGCGAGATTTCAGGCTGATGAGCCGTGTCTATGTTGATGCGATTCTCGCGATGGACGAGCGCAACAGGTTTTCAAAAGGAATATTCCCGTGGGTGGGCTTCAAGACGAAATGGTTTGAATATGAAAACGTCAAGCGGAGCGCAGGCGAGACTAAATGGTCATTCTGGAATCTAATGATATACGCCCTTAACGGCATATTCGCGTTTTCGTCAAAACCGCTTGCCATAGCGTCCGTGCTTGGCATTCTGTTCTTTCTTACCGCGCTTGTTTTTATTTCTGTAATAATGATAAAAAAACTTGCCGGTTATAGGGTCAATGTTGACGGATGGGCTTCATCTGTCTGTATAATTCTGTTTACTAGCGGCATACAGCTCTTCACCGTAGGAATACTTGGGCAGTATGTGGCGAAAACTTACACCGAGGTTAAACGCCGTCCGCACTATATCATAAGGGAATCGTCATAAACATAAGTTTATGGCGTTAATATTTTTAATTCGAGAGGTCTAAAAATGCTGTATTCGGGCGCGCGTATTTTGATAGAGGCGCTTGTGGAACAAGGCGTGGATACGGTTTTTGGGTATCCTGGCGGGGTGATGCTTTTTATTTATGACGAGCTGTACAAAAATTCTGACAGGATAAAGCACATTTTGGTGAACCATGAACAGCAAGCGGCTCACGCGGCGGACGGCTACGCGCGGTCTACCGGAAAGACGGGAGTCTGCATAGCCACCTCCGGGCCGGGTGCCACGAACCTTGTTACCGGCATCGCCACGGCCTACATGGACTCATCCCCGCTCGTCGCGATAACGGGCAATGTCGCCACGAACCTGCTCGGCAAGGACAGCTTTCAGGAGGTGGACATCACCGGTATAACGATGCCTGTCGTCAAGCATAACTGGATAGTGAAAGACACTGCCGACCTGGCCGAAGTAGTGCGGGAAGCATTTATCGTGGCAAATTCCGGCCGTCCGGGACCGGTTCTGATAGACATTCCGAAAGACGTTACCTCGGACACTGCCGAGTGGCGGCCTTTGTCCAAGGCCGCTGTCGGAGACGCAGGTTCCAGCGGCTGTTCAAAGCGGCTGGCCGCCCGCGCCTCGCGGAAGACCTTCGGCGAGGCTGACATCGAACAGGCGGTCGGGATGATAGCCGCCTCCAAGTATCCGTTTATATACGCGGGCGGCGGCGTTATAGCTTCCGACGCGGGAAGCGAACTAAATGTCCTAGCCGAGCGCATAAAAGCGCCAGTCGCTCTCACGTTGATGGCACTCGGCGCGCTCGACAGCGGCCATCCGCTATGCACCGGCATGATAGGCATGCACGGAACGGTCGCTTCGAACAAGGCCGCGCAGAAAGCCGATCTGCTGATAACTGTGGGAGCCAGGTTTTCTGACCGCGTTACGAGCCGCGCCGACGTCTTTGCTCAAAACGCCAAAATACTCCAGTTCGATATAGACCCGGCCGAGGTAAACAAGAACATCCAAACCGATTTTGCGATTACCGGCAACATCAAAGCCATATTACAAAAACTGCTGGAAAAACTGCCGCGGCGCGATCCAAACGCTTCGGGCTGGCATGA
>JAIRSQ010000209.1 GCA_031255395.1 Spirochaetaceae bacterium
GTAATCTATGCGGAGGCCGGCTAACGGGTTGACTCTAAGGCTTAAATTGATAAAGATTGAATGAATGAGTGATTATTTAGACCCCAATAATGAAGAACTGCTCAAAGATTTTTTCAGCGAGGCCCAGATGCAGGTTGACACGCTTGAGCAGAATATTCTTGTGCTGGAGAGCGAAGGGGAGAACCCTGATGCCGTTGACGAGATTTTTCGCGCGGCGCATACGCTGAAGGGCGGGGCGGCTACCGTTGAGATGATGGAGTTGTCCCATTTTACTCATTTGGTAGAGGACGCGCTGGACGCGATACGCGGCAAACAGATCGCGGTCAGCGAGGACGTCGTAGATGTTCTGCTTGAGGCCATCGATATAATAAAGGCGATGCTCGGAAAACGGATGGAAGGGGACGTGTACAGCGATGACACGTCCGCCATTGAAGGGCGGCTTTTCGCGCTGTTGCCGGACAACGCTCCAAGCAAGAAAAACATTGCCAAAACCAAGCCGGCGGTTGCCACTCCCGCGCCGCCCGCAGCCCCGCCGCCTGTTGCCGCTACGTCCGCCATGTCCGTGGCTCCCGTCGAAAACCTCGGGGCGGACGAGATCGGCGAGTTGCTTGAAGCCGCCGAGGGCGCTACGGTGTACAGGCTGTCCGTAAAGTTTGACGAAAACAGTTTGATGAACACGGTCGGCGGGATTCAGGTGTACGCCGCTATAAAAACAAAGGGGACGATACTCAAGACAACGCCGGATTTTGACGCGCTGTACGGCGACAACTTCTTTCCGGTCGTGGATTATTATCTTGCCTCCGGCGAAAACGCTGAGGCGTTGCGAAGTTACGTTATTCTGCCGGACGTGTCGCTCGACGCGTCCGTTGTTGACATAAAAACGCTGTCTGCAGTTGCCGGAACCAGTGCCCAAGAGGTGCCGGACAAGCCTGCTCAGGCGGTTTCGACAGTGCCCGCGGCGGCAGTTCCGCTCGCTCAGACTGAAAAACCTGCCGCAAAAGAGGCCGAAACCGCCGCTAAAACGCAGCCGGCTGCGGCTCAGGCGGACGCAAAAAAGGCCGGCAAAGAGGCCGGTTCGATACTGCGGGTCGATTCCAAGCGGATAGACGACCTGTTAAATCTTGTTTCAGAGACGGTGATAACAAAGGCTACGTTCAACCAAATCAGCATGCAGTTTAACGAACTCGCCGCCGAGCTTCACTCTCTGGAAAGCAGATTCCGCGAGCGCGTTAAGAGTCTGTTTGACACGCTGCCCAGTTTCCTGGAAGACACGCGCAACGGCAGGTCGATAAAGGATATACGCAAGTCAATCAGCGACGAGTACAGCGATGTCTTTTCGCTGTTCGATATGTACGAAACTTCGCTAAAAAACAATGTCGTCAAATTTCGCTCGACCTCGCAGAACCTGGGACGTATCACGAGCGAATTGCAAGAAGGCGTTATGCGGATACGCATGGTTCCAATCAGCCAGATTTTTAGCCGCTTTCCGCGCCTCGTTCGCGATCTGTCCAAATCGCTCAGCAAAAAGATCAACCTTGTTATCGAAGGCGAGGAGACGGAACTGGATAAATCCGTCATCGAAGACCTGCTTGACCCGATCATGCACTCGGTTCGCAACTCGATAGACCACGGCATAGAATCCCCCGAAGAACGCAGCGCTGTCGGAAAGCCCGAAGAAGGCATGGTTCTGCTGAAAGCGGCCAACGAAGGCAACATGATAGTCATAGAAATCGGAGACGACGGCAAGGGCATAGACGTTGAAGCGGTAAAGGCCAAGGCAATCGAACGCGGGCTTATACACCCGAACAAGGTTTTGACGGATGTAGAAGCGTTCAACCTGATATTCGAGCCTGGATTTTCTACGGCAAAGACGATAACCGCCATATCGGGGCGCGGCGTGGGATTGGACGTCGTGCGCCGGCAGATAGAAAAACTGAACGGTACCGTCACAATCAATTCCGAAAAGGGCAAAGGCACAAAATTTATCATCAAACTGCCGCTAACGCTGGCCATCATCCAGGGGCTTTTGGTGCGCGTCGGCACGGAAATATACTCGATACCTATCACAAGCGTGATAGAAAGCCTTCGTATCAAACCGGAAGACATCAAACTTATAGACAGCAACGAAGTGTTCAACATCCGCAACGACGTGATCTCGCTCTTGCGCTTGAATCAGCTTTTCGGCATAAATACGGAACAGAATAACGAATATAACTTTATCGTTATCGTAGGCACAGCCGAGAAAAAAATGGGGTTCATGGTGGACAGCCTTATCGGAGAAGAGGATGTGGTCATCAAACCGCTACGCGACCAGTACACGAATTCGCCGGGCATTGCGGGAGCGTCGATTTTGGGCGACGGCTCCGTGTCGCTGATAATCGACGTGGGGCAATTGCTGGAACTTGGTCTCCGCAAGGAAAAGGAAAACCGCCTTGTCCGCGAGATGGAGGCCCGTTAGCGCGGCGGACCGGACGCTAAGGAAATAACGTATGGAAATGAAAGACCTTGAAACGGTAAACGCGGAACTGCAAGAAAAAAAAGAACTTGCCGATAACGCCGATTATAAAATGGTTACTTTTTCTCTGGCCGGAAAAGACTACGGCGTGGATATTATGAA
>JAIRSQ010000039.1 GCA_031255395.1 Spirochaetaceae bacterium
CTATGCGGAGGTATTCCTCCTGCTGCGGCGCGCTGAATATGACTGTGAGCCCGAAACGGTCGGCGAGGGAAAGCTGCTCCTGCATCGTGTCAAAGGCGCGTATGTCGCCTGAAGAATCCTGCCTGTCAGCGCGCGGTTCCTTTACAAGATGGCGGCGGTTGCTGGTCGCGTATATCGCCACGTTTGAAGGCGTAGCCTCTACGCCGCCTTCCAGTGTCGCTTTAAGCGCCATGAATCCGCTGTCGCCTGCCTCGAAAGACAGGTCGTCGATAAACAGGATGAAGCGCAGCCCCCGGCCTGCCAGAAGCCTCATCACGGCAGGCAGAGACGCAAGCTCCTCCTTCTTTATTTCAACTAGCCTGAGCCCGCGTCCTGAAAACTCGTTGCAGACCGCCTTGACAGTGGCTGACTTGCCGCAACCTCTGTCCCCGTACAGCAGGACGTTGTTTGCCTTTGTCAAATTTGACGCCGCTTCCTTTCCGCCGCCGGAAAGGAAGCGGAGCGTGTTTGAAACCACCATCCCGCGCTCTTCATCGTACCCCGAAAGGTCCCGCAGTCTGACCGTGTCGCCGTTGCCTGCCGGCTTTAGTTTGCCCTCTTCGACATAAAACAGGCTGTGGCGGGAAAAATCGCCTGCCCCGTTTTCGCGGACGAACGCGGCAACGGAAGCCGCGGTCCACTCCGCGTCGCCGGCAGGCGGCGCGGAGAGACTGTCTGCCGAAAAAAGCCGCTCTTCCGCCCTGATACGCGCCAGCCCGAAGTCGGTTTCGCTGTTCGCGGCGTCCGAAGGGTAAAAAATTCCGTCATAAAAACCGGCGAGGCGGGAAAAATCAAACGCCGCGGCACGGGCAAGAGCGGCAAGGTCGTTGGCGGCGATCTTTGCAACAAAGCCGTCCTCGTCCAGACAGCCGCGTTCCGCCGCAAGGGTAAAGCGGTTCACGTCCGCGCGGGCAATCTCGTAAAAAACGCGACAAAACGGCGCGTCATCCGCATAGTCAGCGAAAACCTTGGTAAAACGCGCCCATGCCGCTGCCGGCACTGCGGGAACGGGAGCAAGCAGGCCGAGAAACGCGGCAACCAGCGGGTGTTCCCTCAAACCGGAGAACACCGCCAGTCCAGCCAGTCCAGCCCCGATAGAACCGCAGTAAGCCTCGTCGCTCGTCATCGCGTACGTTTACCGGTAGCGCTTCTCGTCCGCGCTCTTGCATTTGACGCACATCAGCGCGTAGGGGATGGCCTCCAGCCGGTCTTGCGGTATAGCCGTGCCGCACTTGACACAGCGTCCGTACTTGCCTTGCTTGATGCGAGTCAAAGCTGCGTCAATCTGCTTTAGCCGCTTCAATTCCTTTGATCCGATAGCCTCGATCATCTTCCTGTCGATGTCGTCAGAGGCTATATCGGCCAAATCCTTGGGGTCCATGCCCTCGACTATATCCTTAAAGTCGTTGTTACTGACCACAAGATTGTTGATTATCTCTTTTTTCTGGTCATTAAGCAGTTTTTCCATTTTGTCCAAAAATGCTTTATCCATGTCTCTTCCTTCTGATAATAAATTGAAGGGATACTAGCTTAAACCGCAAAAATAGTCAAGATACCGCGTTGCGTTATGAAAAATGTTGCCGAAAGAAGCCGCGCTTCAATGGGAAACCGGTAAAATTCAGGTCGTAAACGTCTTTAGCCGCCGCGGAAACGCCTCCTTGACGCGGGGAATGCCGCGGGCTTAGACTGGAGCGCAGAGGCGGATTTGGAAGACAGTATAACGATAGCGCTGGACGGCAAGGATCTGGTTGCGGCGGTTTGCGGTTCTAACGACGGCAATCTCAAGGCCATCGGGAGCGCGCTGGGCGGCAGGCTTTCCGTGCGCGGCAACGAAGTCAGGATGGAGGGACTGGACGGGACGAGGGCAAAGCGGTTTCGCGGCGTGATGGACAGCCTTGTCGAAGCGGCTCGTAAAGGAGAAACGCCGTCGCCTGAGTTTGTCGAGGCGCTTACAAGCGATTTTGAAGGCGGTTCAGACGGCGCCGCGCGTCACGCCGAAACGATACTTGCGGGCCGCATAAGCATACCGCACGGCTTTGGCAAAGTGTTTCCGCGCACCGGCAATCAGGCCGCTTATGTACAAGGAATGTGGCAGTCTGATATATGCTTTTGCGTGGGCCCGGCAGGGACAGGCAAAACCTACCTCGCGATAGCGTGCGCGCTGTCGCTAGTGCTTTCAAAAAAGATGCGGAAACTCGTGCTGACGCGCCCGGTCGTAGAGGCCGGCGAGAGCCTCGGTTTTTTGCCCGGCGACCTTACCCAGAAAATAAACCCGTATCTGCGCCCTCTCTACGACGCAATGGAAGCGCTGATACCCTGCGAAGTGATACGCCGGATGGAGGACAGCCGCGCCATCGAGATAGCGCCACTGGCCTATATGCGCGGACGGAGCCTGAACGAAGCCTTTATCATACTTGACGAGGCGCAGAATACCACTAAGGAACAGATGAAGATGTTCCTTACGCGGCTTGGAACCGGCTCGCGGGCGGTGATTACTGGAGACGCCACCCAAATCGATCTGCCAAAACGCGGGGCTTCCGGCCTGCTTCACGCTCTTTCGATACTTAAAAATATTGACGGCATCAGTTTCTCGTATCTGAATTCCACAGACGTGGTAAGAAATCCGCTTATAAAAAAAATAATACGGGCTTATGATGAAGAAAACTATTGACGAAAATAAAAAATCTCTGCTCGAAACAGTGGCGGACGCCGTAGAATCTACCGGTATTACGGCAAAGCAGGCCTCCGCTGTCACGCTTTCGTTCTTCGTTTCAGCGGGACTGTTTCTAACCGGCAACGAAGCGAGGCCGCATGTTCTTGTCGGACGGGCACTGATATTTTTGCTGTTTTTCATCTTTTTTATATTTTTCACAGGCAGGCGGATAGGCGTCAAGCAAAAACGCGGACGGACGGAAACTGAAGTGATTCTGCTGTCGGCGCTAAGCGCCTGTTATTTTGTCTCCGTATATTTTGTCCGAAACATCACATTGTTCGACGGCTATATGCCAGTTTCAATAGCGGTGCCGACGGCGTTAGTGGTGATGCTGGTATCAATATCCATCGACCGCCGGCTTGGGATGATAATAGCGCTGATACTTCCGATTGGAGCGTTGCTGTCCGGTTCTATCAACATATACGCGTACCTGGCAGGGTCGGCTTCCGGCGCGGCGGGCGCGCTGGCGGTACACAACGCGGGGCGGCGCATGGACATGGTGAATGCGGGCGTGATAATCGCCGCTGTAAACGTTGTCACGATCGCTTTGATACTGCTTATACAGGACTGCCCGGCAAAATTCTACCCGTTCATACTGTTCTGGGCCGCCGTGAACGGACTGGCGTCGGGAATGCTGGTTTTGGGCATCCTGCCCGTCATAGAAAACGCTTTGCATCTTGCGACCACGTTCAGGCTGATAGAACTGCTAGACACGGAAACGCCGATACTGAAAAAGCTGGAACTCGCTGCCCCGATGACCTACAGCCACTCGGTGATGACCGCGTCCCTGGCCGAAGCCGCCTGCAAAGCTATCGGCGCGCGCGCGCTGCTTGCCCGGGTGGGAGCGTACTACCACGACATAGGCAAGACAGACCATCCCGAATATTTTGTGGAAAACCAAATATCGTACAACAAACATGACGAGCTGAACCCGCGCCTGTCTGCCACGATAATCCGCAGTCATGTAAAGCTTGGCGTGGAAAAGGCGCGGGCGGCGGGATTGCCGACCGAGGTTGTCGACATCATAGCCGAACATCACGGCAATTCGCTTATAAAATGGTTCTACAACGCCGCGCTCGAAAAAGAAGGGCAGGTGAACATGGAAGATTTTTGCTATCAGGGCGATCCGCCGCGCTCCCGCGAAGCCGCCGTAGTTATGCTGGCGGACATTGTCGAAGCGGCTAGCCGCACGCTAGAAAAGCCCACGGTGGCGCGCCTTGAAAAGTTTATAGACGAACTGTTCAGAGACAGGTACGAGACCGGCCAACTGGCTAATTCAGACCTTACTTTCCGCGATATGGAAACAATAAAGCAAACTTTTGTCCGCGTACTTGTCAGTTTTCATCACTCTCGCATCGATTATCCCAAGATTCCCTCTGAACGCCAGTAGCCGGAACGCCGGCGGGCGGGTTATTCGCAGTGGGATTTAATACCCCACGAGCTACACTTGACCCACAGAATCACGCGAGGTATTCCCGGTACGCCAGCAGAATATATAATCTCATTAACCCCAGCCATATCGTCTTTACACCGGGCTGCCTGTCACTCGGCACCCTCTTCGGCCATCCCAGCCGTCCGAGACAATCCGCCGCTTCTTTTATCGTGTACGGATTCTTCGGTCCATTTTCGGTTTTGTTCGCAATACAATACAACGATTTTCACTCGTCTTCCTCCAAAAACAGGGAACAGGGCAGTTCAGGCGTAAGCCGCGCCGCGTATTCCATGTTCAGTATCATTGCCGCGATGATTGAGAGCGTAAGAATAATGGCCATCGTTTTGTCCATGCTCCGCTCCTGTAACTTCTCAATGGCGCACCCGCTCTTAAGCGCGTAATGAAACCGCCCTGTCTTCAACCGCCGCACATAATATCCGGCATACTCATACGCTTCTTCCGGGCTTGTTACCTGTTCGCCGGCCATCATCGGAAACGAAGTTTCCGTAACCGTTCTGCCGGCCCATTCCCCGCGGGCGGCTTTTCTTCCTTCACATAGATAACGTTCATGTCTGTACAATCCGGCAATGTCTTAACCGTACTGAGAGTATGCGGTCGTTTTACCGGATATGACGCGTACCGCATCTGTAATACCGCCTCCCGCTCCGGTATGCCGCTCCGGCTGTCCCGAGGTATAGTTACTTACCGTCGCAACTCACTGCTAGGCAGCCATGGATGCTGACCCCCAGTGTCTTGTCGCTGATATACCCTATCCCTTCGGCTTTCAGACGGGTGTTGCAGCTTGCCCCCGCGGTATCCTGAACGGCCAGAATAGTCCGTCCGGCCAGGCGCAGTATCGTCGCTTCACGGCGCGCCTTTAGGATTCCCTCCAGGTCAAAGCTTTCATTCCCGGGCATCCGGTAAATCTCTTTGGCTTCGGCCCGGTCCGCGCTTTCTTCCCGGATTGACTTGTCCGGCTGCTTGTAAAGAGTCCCCGTCGTTCTGATAAACCGTTCCTCCAGCAGTAACGAATGAAAATCCAGCCCAGCAAATTCTTCTTCCATGTCGAATCTTTTCCCTTTTGCCATATTCCCCTCCCGGAGTTCTTAACTGTTAAGAGAGCATAGCACGATCAAGGAGAATTGGGGGTCAAGTTTAGCGCAAGCGGCGGGATATTAAACTCCACTGCGAATAAAATAAGGACACGGCACACAGGTAGCGGCTTTGGCGGGCCGTTGCCGGCAAAATCCGCATGTTGAAATTTCAGGAAGCGTTGCCGGACGGACGGCGGGCGCAAACGGCGTACATCTCGCTGTTGTCTATCATGACTTCCAGTCTCATGCCCAGCTTTTTCATCAAGCCGGCAACCGTCTCCGCGGGCGGAAGGCTGTCAAGGCTCACGTCGCGGTGCGCGTGTATGTGAACACCGTTTATCCTCTCTTTGCTGGCAGAATGCAGTATCGCAAGCAACCCGCCCTTTTTCAGCGCCGCTATCATGTTCCTTATCATTCGGGGTTTGTCGTCAATATGGGGGAAAACCGAATA
>JAIRSQ010000048.1 GCA_031255395.1 Spirochaetaceae bacterium
AAGGAATACCCGAAGAAGCCGCATTTTCACCACAACCACAAGTCGAACTGTTGAGGGGGGATGCGTAAGGGGAGCAACCCGCCGCTGTCATGTTTCTTAAATTGTTGACAGTGGGGCACACCCCCCTCCCCTATGGGCGCACTTCGTTGCGCCCTACCCCCTCTGCGGGGGACACCCCCGCAACGCCCCCACTCTACTGTCCCGCGTGTCCGGTGCGCCACCGGCGCACCGGACAGCGGCAAAACCGCCATGCGGTTTTGTCCCCTCTCCTAGGGGCAAACCGAAGGTTTGCCGTAGTCCCCGCCTTCTCGTAGTGCGCCATAGGCGCACAGGGTCCCCAGCCTCCCCGCCTTCGTTCACTCGTCAGACCGTTCGCAAGGACGACTCGCAACACTCGGCCACATTGCTCATTACTCATCGCTCATTACTCATTCATCCACCCCCGCACTTTTCATCGTGTGCCTTAACAGATGGCTCTTGGTAAAATGAGAATTGCTGCCCCCCGCCTCTTATCCTTTGTTTCCTATTGAAAGCATCGCTTCTATTTCGTGTTTCGAGACGGCGCTGTTTTTGCGGCCAGCGGGCTTGCCGTCTTTGTATAAGATCAGCGTGGGCGTAGCCATCACTTGCAGACTTTCGACAAGGTCTTTTTCTTCCTCCACGTTCAAGCGGACTATTTTAAGTCGGCCCGCATAGCCTTTTTCCAACTGGTCTATTATGGGCGAGACGGCTGTACAGTGTTTGCACCGCATAGCCCAAAAGTAGAGCAGCACGGGAACGGAGGAGGCCAGCACATCAGCATCAAAATTGACAGTGCCCGTTGGCGGGTCGCCGAGTGCTGACATAAAGAACGCCCCTTTCGGATCGGAGGCGAGTGACGAACCCGCTGGCGGGGCTGAGGGCGGGTAGCCGAGTGATAAATATGTTGGCGGGGAGAGTGCAGCTTCGTGCGGACGGTCGAGTTGCGGAATCCAGTCGTAGGGGACGCGGTAGGCGCGGTAAACCATATTTGTGATGCCGCCCAGCTTGCGGGAATAGTACGGGTTGACGTACTCCCAGACCGTTTCGCATGACGGGGTAACCTCGAACAGCCTGCCGTCCGAACCTTCGGTGATAAGCGTATTGCCGTTGGGCAACCGTTGCGCTGAGCTGATGTAAGGACTGTAAAAGCGATAATTGTCGCTCAAACCGGCCTTTTCCGCCGTGTACTCCCATTCAATTTCGCGCGTAACCGGGTTAAACTCGATGACGCGGGAATAATCGCGGCGTTTGTCGTTGATGCCGTACAGCGAGGTCGCGGACGGAGGGCCGTAACCGCCCCAGCCGCCGTTGTCGAACACAAGCAGATTGCCCTCGCCGGGAAGTCCGTGCGGTATCATATGCAGGTGGTGCTGGCCGATAATCCAGCCCAGCCCTTCGAGATCGAGAGCCTCGCTTTGGCCAAAATCCGGGCCTATGCGCCAGACAATTTTGCCTGTTTTTTTGTCCGTTATCGCCAGAATGTTGGCGTTTCTTGCATCCCATATCAGGTTATCGGGATGAAAACGCCCGTCACCGCCGTCATACCACCTGTTTGGCCCCAGCGTTGACAGCGAGTTGATGTGGAGCCAGTCACCCCGCCCGCTCGTTACCATTGACGGGTCGCGGAAGAGCAAGTTTTTTGCCGCCTCGTCAAAGCCAAGTTCGTCAAAATGGTCTGACGGCAGCCAATCCCAGACGATGTTCCCCTGCCAATCAACCTCGATGAAGCGGTCGTCCAGCAACGGCTTGTCCGATATGCCGTGGTTTTCGACATTCGTGTGAACAAGGATCAGCGTGTTGCCGCCATCCGTGCGTGGAATACTCCCCGGCGCGTAGTAGCCGGTAGAGGAGCCATCCCGCTGGAAGTCGTGGTGCTGTCGTGCGATGAAACGCGGAGAGCCCGGCTCGTCCTCGACCTGTTCGTTTCGGTCGAATTTCCAGACGATATTCCCGTCCCAGTCAACCTGCAATAAATCAAGCTGGTCCTGAAAACCTTTGCGCGGCTCGCGACTGCCGGACGAGCCGAGCACGAAACCGCCGGGCAGGATTTTGTTCGGAAACCCGTCCAGCCCCGCCCAGAGCTGAACCTCGTTGCCACGCATATCTATCAGCAACGCGCCCTTCGCGCTGGGGAATATCGTGTAGCCGCTCCAAGCCCTGTCAGCCTGGTACAGCGTCGTGCCGGTCGGGTATATGCTTGGATGTCCCATATTTTAAGCCTCCTTGCCGCTGGTTTTTGGTTTTACCTTCCGCTCGCCGGAATTTATAACGCAAAAATTCGATACTTCGCCGCCGGAAGCGGTGATTTTAAAGCCGAACGGATTATCAATCAGAGTTTCGGAGTGCGGATTTATGCCCGCGACCGCCGTTACCTTGCCGCCAGGCCCGTCCGGAGCGCCCGGTACGCGGAAACGGCTCACATTTAGCGGCTCAACGGCAACCTCGTCCGGTACGGACAGTTGCGGAATCCAGCCGTACGGGACGCGACAGGCACGGTAAATCCGGTTTGAAAAGAGACCGCCTCTGCCGTGCCTGACTTGCGGCGCTACATATTCCCACACAGTTTCATGCTCTGCCGTAACCTCAAAGACTCGCCCGTTGCAACCTTCGGTGATAAGAGTGTTGCCGTTGGGCAGCCGTTGCGCCGAACTTGCGAACGGACTGTAAAACTTGTACGAATCGAGCGGCTCGATGTGCCCCGCCTCTGACGGCGTGTACTGCCAGACAAGCTCCAGCGACAGCGGGTCAAACTCCAGTACGCGGGAATAATCCCGCCGCTTGTCCGCCGTACCGTAACGGGACAGACCGCCCGGTACGCCATACCCTGCCCAGCCGCCGCTGTCAAAGACCAGGACGTTTCCCGCTCCAGGGAGCCCCGCCGGAATCAGGCGGGCGTTATGAGGCCCGATAACCTGCCCGAACGGGACATCGCGGTAATCCGGCCCGAGCCGCCAAACGATGCCGCCTGTTTTCTTGTCGATTATAGCTAGGATGTTGACGTTCCTGCCGCTTATGATGATGTTGTCCGGGTGGAAACGGCTGTCCCCACAGTCGTGGAATCTGTTCGGGCCGAGCGTGGAGACGCTGTTCAGCGCGAACCACAGGCCCTTTCCGCCGTGCGAAACGGAGGCGGACGGCAACCTGAATATTACGTTTTTGGCAGCCTCGTCGAAGCCGAATTCGTCGAAATGATCGACCGCATTCCATCGCCAGAGAATATCGCCCTGCCAGTCGACCTCGATGATGCTGCTATCGAGCAGTGTTTTGGCGGAAACTGCCGGGTCGTACACGTCACGGTTCACCAGAATCAGCGTGTTGCCGCCGTCAGTTTTGGGCTCGGAACCGGACGCAACGTGACCGGCACTCGCCTCTTCGCGCTCGTAATCGTGATGCTGGCGGGCCATCCAGCGCGGCACTTCGCCACCGTCCGACACATACTCGTTCCGGTCAAATTTCCAAACGATATTCCCGTTCCAGTCAACCTGAACGAGGTCAAAGTTATCGACCGGATAGCCCTCGCCGCCCCTGCCGCCCGTACTGCCCATCATAAAACCGCCCGGCAGAACCTTGTTCGGCTCCCCGCGCAGACCCTTCCACAGGCGTACTGCCCTGCCATTCATATCGATGAGCAGCGCTCCCTCCGGCGAAGGAAGCGCCGTGTAGCCTGACCAAGCCGCCTTTGGCCTGTAAATCGTAACCCCTGTCGGGTATACAGTTGGATGTCCCATACCTATCCTTACTCGAACTCTCCCCTGCCGGGGAAAGCAGCTTTCAATGCGTCCGTGTCGATGTACTTGTGAAGGTCGTAGGGGTACTTTATGACCCCGTTGACCTGCGCCCATTCGTGCAGACCCTCAATCGCGTCGAAGACATACTGGTCAAAGTCGATGTAATTCGTGTTGTTTTTCAGGTTGATGAGCGTATGTTCGACAGGCGTGGACGATACTTCTTGTACGATTTCGGCTGATTTTTGCGGGTCGCTGTTAAGCATGTCGAAAATTTCCTGCATCGCCCTGAGGTATTTTTCCGCCGCGCTGTTGCGGCCGGTCAAAAATTGTTCCGTGGCAACGGCGAGACTCAGCGTTGGCACTCCCACTTCGGTCAAATCACCGATGACATGAACGCCGGCAATCCTGTTCAGCGCTTCGGCAGGACGGGCGTTGGCCCACATTGCGACCGCATCCCCGTTGTTTATCAGCACGACCCCTTCCATCGTGGCATCCACCGGCAGGAAATTCACCGATTCCAGCGCGACCTCGTTGGCGGCGAGTGTCTTGGCGTGCCAGTATTCCTCCACGGTACCGAGCCGTGTGACGACCCGCTTCCCAGCCAGATCGCTGGGAGAGCGGATCGAGTCGCCTTGCGCGTACAGCTTCCACGAATCGAGCGTTCCCTCGCCAAGGCCGGTGAATATACGCAACGGCGTGGACAGCGAACCGCCCAGCCTGTTCAGCACGGCAAAGTCCGCGCCGAAACCGATGTCCATCGCCCCCGTCGTAACGGCATCAATCGTGTTGATACCGGCGGCAAAGGAGGCAATCTCCACTGCAAGACCGTGTTTGGCAAAGATGCCCTCGGCGACACCGACATCGGCGGCATAGGCCGAGACGGTGTCAGTCATCACGCCTAGCCGGACGAGTTCAAGCCCTCCTGCGGCCTTGCCTTGTGCATTCTTTTTGGAGCAGCCTGCCCCCAACAAGACGATGCCCAGTAAAACTGTCGCGATGATACACATTCTTTTTTTTGCTTTCATTTTTTACTCCTTGTAAAAGCATATATTTTGAGTAACTTGTACCAAAAAGCTACTTTTGGTCGGCAACGCCGAAGCGTTTCAGTGCCGTTCTGCCAACGAAGCGCAGTAAACGGTCCGAAAAATAGCCCGTCAAACCGAGCGTTACGATGCCGACAAAGATCCAGTCTGTTCTGAAGTACAGGCGCGATGTATATATCAGGTAGCCGATGCCCTTCTGCGCGGCAAGCATTTCCGCAGCCACGATGGACACGATCGCGCCGCTTAACCCCAGCCGGATGCCGGTAAAAATATGCGGGACGGATGCCGGTATCGTAACGGTAAAGAATATTTGTGCCGGCGATGCGCCCTGCGACAGCGCGACCTGTACCGCAGTCCGGTTTATTCCGGTTACGCCCGCGATCGTGTTGATTATGACCGGGAACATCGTGGCATAGATGATGATCGCAATTTTCGATTCCTCGCCCACGCCGAACCACATCAAAAACAGCGTCAAAAAGCCGATAGCCGGAATAAACCGGAAAAAGTTAATCAGCGGTTCAAAAATCCGCCTGACCGCGCCAAACTGTCCGATCAACAGGCCAATCGGAACGGCGGCAGCGATACCCAGCCCCCAGCCCGTAAAAATCCGCAAAAAACTGATGCCGATATACTGGAACAGCACGCCGTTTGCCACGATTTCTCTGCCACCCCTCAGAGTTTGTAGCGGGCCCGGCAGGAATTCTGAGTTGTTTATCATGGCTGCAATCTGCCACACGAACAACAACAGTCCCCATGTAACAAAACCCTTTTTCAACAAGAAATTCCCAACTTTTTTCATAGTCGCCCGCCTCTCATTACTCAAATCGTGTACTCAATATCAAAGAAACCCTGAATACGCTTAATCAGCGCGGAATTTTCCGGCGAGGACAGGTCGCGGGGGTGCTGCCTGTCGATGTTCAGCGTGTCCATGATACGGGCATTGGGCGAGCGCGACAGTATGCTGATCTTCTGACCCAGATACACCGCCTCCTGAATATCGTGCGTTACGAACAGAATCGTTTTACGGCTTTCCTGCCATATCTTTATCAGCTCAATCTGCATTAGCTTTCGGGTCTGGGCATCCAGCGCGCCAAAAGGCTCGTCCATCAGCAGGATTTTCGGGTTATTCGCCATGCTTCTGGCTATCTGCACCCGCTGTTTCATGCCGCCGGAAAGTTCAGACGGATATTTTTTTTCATGCCCTTCGAGGCCGACCAGTTCAATACACCGTTTAACCGTCTTTTTTCGCTCTGTCGCTGCGATTTTTCGGATTTTCAGCCCGTACTCCACATTTTTCCACACGGTAAGCCACGGAAATATCGCCGAATCGGCATTTTGGAACACGACACCCCGGTCAAACCCCGGTTTTGTTACCTGTCTGTCATCTACGAACACCCGGCCCGATGTTTTTTCTACAAAACCCGCGATGATATTGAGCAGCGTCGACTTGCCGCAGCCGCTCCAGCCCAAAAAAACATGAAATTCCCCCTCCTCGATATTCAGGTTTACACCGTCCAGTATATAAACCGGCCCGTTTCTCGCCCGCTTTTTCCCCCTCCGCGCTTCGGACGTAGTTTCATAACTCTTTGACACCCCCTCGATTCGAATAACATAACCCATAGCTAAACTCCATGCGGCTGCCTGCCACCTTATCATATTATACACATAGAATAACTAGGAATATGGTTTTGTCAACCCCTCATGCGAGAAAGCGCCATGCAGCCCCGATTCCAAACTGACCGCAGAATATGTAAAATCGCACGATAAAAAGAGAGGAAGTTTCCCCCAGACCCCGCTATGTCGTACTGTTGTCCGACGCGCCACAGGCACACGAGGACTGGGGTAAGTTAAGGGGGTGAAGGCGACGAGAGTCCCGGGGGGTTAAGGCCCCACTCCCATTTTTCAGCTTGATATCCCGGCCCGAAAAAGCCTGCCAACGTTGAGCGCGTTTTACGAGAGCGGCTACGCGGTTTTAATGTTTTCGAAACGGCAAATAAGGCCAAACTGAAAATTGCGGGTGATCTCCCCCCTCCTCTATCCGCAGGCGTGTGGCGGCGGGTATAATTGGGGCATGGAGCTTACTCAGGAATTTATCGACGGCCTTGCTGTGAA
>JAIRSQ010000051.1 GCA_031255395.1 Spirochaetaceae bacterium
AGCACGGCATCTATCGCGTCCAGGGCATTCTTGCCGGAGCGAAGCCGCCCCCTCACCGTCGAGCCGATATGCATCACATGGGAAAAGCGCTCGATAGCGCGGTACTTTTCCACAACCACCGAACCGAAATCGCAGATTCTGCCGAGGTCGTTCCGTCCCAAATCCACCAGCATCGTATGCTCCGACAACTCCTTTTCATCCGCAAGCAGTTCTCTTTCAAGCGCCTCGTCCTCGTCCGGTGTCTTGCCACGAGGCCGCGTCCCGGCCAGCGGGAACGTGAAAACCTCGCCGTCCTTCAGCTTGACGAGCGTTTCCGGCGACGCGCCCGCTATCTCGATGTCGTCGCTCGAAAAATAGAACATATATGGCGACGGGTTCAGGCGGCGCAGAATCCGGTACGTCCCGAACAGGCTGCCCTCGACATCGGCCTCGTATTGGTTGGACAGCACAACCTGAAAAATATCGCCCTCACGGATGTACTGTATCGCCTGCCGCACCATCCCCTGGTAACGCTCAGCGTCAAACAGCGCACGGAACTGCGACCGTATCGACAGTTTCGAGAGCGCGGCCGGTTCCCCCTCCGTGATTATCCGCGCTATGTGTTCCAAGTCGCCCTTCGCGCGGTTGTAGTTTTCCCGTAGCGAGTCGGTTTTTACCGTGATGATGATGATGATTTCACCCTTCAAGCGGTCATAGGCTATCACCTTGTCGAACAGCATCAGGTCAACATCCTTGAACTCAGGTTGCGGGCCGCCCTCAGCGGCGGGCTTGCGGCGCAGAACCGGCTCCCCGTACTTGATGTAGTCGAACGAAAAGTAACCTGCCAACCCACCCGAAAACGGCGGCATATCCGGCAGCGCGGGCCCCCGGTTTTCGGCAAGGACGTTGGCGATATACGCGGCAGGGTCAAACGTCTCAATCGTGATGGACGCGCCATTCTTGACCCGCAAAACGCCGTCCGCACAGGTAATCTCCAGCTTGGGGTCATACCCCAAAAATGTGTAACGGCCCCAACGCTCCTCGTCCTCCAAACTTTCAAGGATAAAGCACTGGCTGCTCAAGTTTTTAAGCGCCCTGAACGTGTCCGCTGGCTCCCGCGCCGTTATTGGCAGCGTCTTTGTCACCGGAACTGTCCGATAATCCGCCGCAAACGCCAGCAACTCCTCGTACGAAACTTCCTTCATCGCATCCTCCTGTTTCTTTATATAGAAACACCGAAACCTTGTCAAGCCGCCGGCGGATGATAGATTATTTTTTTTACAAGCGCTATAATAGTGTACGGTTTAGCTCAGGAGGCGCTGCCAGAAAAAAGTGAACATACCGGATTATTTTAGACGTTTTTTTTACAAAGACGACCTTAACCGTAAAACCTACGAAGCGCTCGAATCCGACCAGCGGAAGATGATACGCGGAGTTGTGGAGTTTGGCGAAACCACAGTCAAGGAAGTCATGGTTCCTCGCGTTGACGCGTTGCTACTGCCTGCCGATCTGCCTAAGGACGAGTTGCTGTCCCGCATAGCTTGCAGCGAACATTCTCGCTTTCCAGTTTACCGCGACACAATCGACAACATCATCGGCATCGTGTATGTAAAGGATATATTCAAGAAACTGATAGAGAATAACGGCTTTGAAATAACGGATGTGCTTCGCAAGCCGTTTTTCGTGCCGGAATCGAAGCGCATCGACGGACTGTTGCGCGAATTTCAGCGCCGCCGCGTACATATTGCCGTAGTTGTGGACGAGTATGGCGGGATCTCCGGCATAGTCTGCATGGAAGACATTCTGGAAGAGATAATCGGCGACATTCAAGACGAATTTGACCATGAGCGCGAAGAAATAATCCGGCTAAGCAACGATTCATGGCTATGCGACGCGCGCTTCAATCTGGAAGACCTTTCAGAAATGATAGGCGAGGAACTTCCCGCCGATGATTTTGACACGCTCGGCGGTTTTGTTTTCGATCTGTTCGGACGCATACCCGTCCGTTACGAAAAAGTAAGTTTTAACAATCTGGATTTTGTCGTGCAGGAAATAGAAGGCCGCAGAATCAGCACGATAAAAATAACGCGTTGTGAAGAGCCGCGCTGACGCGCCGAAATCCGCGCCGCCAAGGCTATGATTATTAAAGGACGGCTATTATGAAAAGGTTTTTTTCCCTGTTTTTAATCGTGTTTTTTTTGCAGCCGGTTTTTGGGCAGGACGGCGGTACTGAAAGCGCCGATACTGGCAGCGCTTCCGCCGTTGACGGCACTGGCAGCGGTGCCGTCAACGGCGGAGGCATTGTAACGGAACAGGACAGCGTCGCCGATGATTTGGAAAAAACTGTCGAAAAGGCAATCGAAGAAACCATAGAAGACGCGGCGGAAGCTCGTGGCAAGTTTTTTTCAAAAAGTAACTATACCTTTTTCGTGCGTCTGGGCATCGCGGCGGGCATATTCATTTTACAAATTGTGCTTATATGGCTCACTTTCAGGCTGGCCGCCTTCGTTACAAAACATGTGAACGATTACGGTTTGGCGCATTTCCGTCCGATAAAATTCAAAAAAATCGTTCTGATGGAAGTCGATCAGATGCTAAAATTTTCGGCGCGTCTGATTTTTATAATAAAGTTGCTTTTCACGCTGTTACAGCTCGCCGTTACGATACCGATCATATTCCATTTCTTTGAACCTACGCGCAATATCGCCACAAAACTTTTCGGCTATATATTTAATCCGTTAAAACGGTTCTTTTTCGGACTTATAAACTATATTCCGAATTTATTTGCCATTGCCGTTATTCTGATAATAGCGCGCTATATTTTGCACGGGTTAAGATTTTTTACGTTGCAGATAGAACGGAAAAAACTGGTAGTCTCCGGTTTCTATCCGGATTGGGCAAAACCCACATTCAATATACTGCGCGTGCTGGTTTACGCGTTCACGATAGCGTTCATCTATCCGTATTTGCCAAATTCCGAATCGGATATTTTCAAAGGCATTTCAGTGCTGGTCGGCGTGATATTTTCGCTAGGCTCAAGTTCCGTTATAAGCAACCTGATAGCCGGCATCGTTATGACATATATGCGGCCTTTCCGGATTGGCGACAGGATAAAAATAGACGATATTACCGGATTTGTCGTTGAACGCGGGCCCATGAACACGCGGATACGCACTCATAAAAATGAATTTGTTTCGTTTCCGAATCAAATGATTCTGAACAAAAGCGTTACAAATTATAATTCGTCGACAGAGGGCGGCCTTGACGGCTATATCGTTCATGCCGCCATTACGATGGGCTACGACGTAAGCTGGCGCACAGTGCATGATATTCTTATAAACGCCGCGCTGAAAACGGCACACACCGAAAATACGCCCGCGCCTTTCGTCAATCAGACAAAACTTGACGATTTTTACTGTTGGTACGAAATAAATGTTTTTACAAAAAATGTCAGCCTGCTTCCGTCCATATATACAGAACTTTACAAAAACATTCAGGACGGATTCGCCGACGCGAATATAAGCATGTTTGCCCCGCACTACGGAGTTTATACCGACAGCGGACGCGGGCAAAACCGCAAACCGTAAGGAAAATATATGTACACAAAAAGATTTTGGACGGATGTCGAAACGACGGGACTTTACCTGCAAAAACATTTTGCGTTTCAAATGTCGTACCTGATTGAAGAGGACGGTCGCGTCCTGCACAGTCGGACTCTGGAAATGCGCCCGGACCGGCACGGCGATTATGAATTTAGCGGCAAGGCGGAAGCTGTCCACGGCTTTACGCGGGAAAAAATCATTTCTTTTCAGCCCGAATCGGAGGCTGTCGACCTGCTTGTCGGGGATTTGGAACAATACGGCAAGGGACGGCTTACGTTTGCCGGTTACAACGTCAATTTTGACGCCGGCTTTGTCAAGGCGATGTTTTACCGGCTAGGCCGCGGGAATGAGTTTTACAGACATTTTGACCGCATGAACTTTGACGTGATGCAGTTTGTACAGGCAGGCCGCGTTGCCGGAATCGTCCCGTTGCCGCATATTGATTTGGAGAGCGTCTGTAAGTATTTCGGTATAAACACGGAGGGCGCTCACCATAGCATGACCGACATACTTAACACAAAGGCCGTTTTTGACAGTCTTTCGCATCTGTTTGCTCAAGTCAGGCCTTTGGCCGTTGAAAACTCTTTAACCTGATGGTTTTAAGCGACTTTTTTGACAGATTCGGGCGGCAGGTTGTAAGCGTAACGGGCTGCGGCGGTAAGACATCGCTTATGTGGGTTTTGGCGGCGCGATCCCGCGCCCGGAAAACGCTTGTAACAACGACAACGCACACCCAAAGGCCGGATGTTTCGTCCGGCCTTTTTGATTATTTTATAGACGAAGAAGCCGCCCGCCGTGATTTTGTCCCGCCAGACGGGATATGTTTTGCCGGCAGTCTTAAACCGTCCGGCCTATCAGTGTCTTCCCTGCCGTTGCCGGTTTTGGAAAAAATTATCCCGCTTTTTGACCGCGTTTTCATTGAGGCGGACGGTTCCCGTTCTAAGCCGCTCAAAGCGTGGGCGTCTTACGAGCCGGTGATTACGGAGAGCACGACGGTAACCGTAGGCATACTGCCGCTCTGGCCGCTGGGAAAACCTGTCTCGGATGATTTGGTACATCGACTTCCGCTTTTTACCGCGCTGTCGGGCGCAAAAGAAGGAGACGCCGTCCTTCCCGAACACTATGTCCCGGTAATTTCCGGTCACTCCGGTGGCGATACCGGCGTGCCGTCAAACGGCGTAGCCCGCTCGCTTTTTAGCGTCTCTCGCGGCAAAAAGGCGCTGTTTTTCAATCAAATCGAGGATGAGCGCGGTATGGAAAACGCCCGCCTGATTACAAGTATGTTGCCCCGCGGTTTTCTTGAGGGGCTTTGCGCCGTGATAGCGGGCAGTGTCCGCCTTAACCGCGCGGAACTGCTGTTCGCGAACGAATTTGCAAGCGCGGCACCGGTATAACAGTTTGTCTTTCATTGACAGCGGTTCAATTTTTTATATAGAATCGTAAAAAGCGGTCCGCAGTATTGGGGATATTTGTTATGAAACTGTCAAATCGCGCGCGGCATTGCCTTGCTAAATATTTCACTGGCAATTGTTCCGGCTTTTGCGAAACTGTATCATACAACGGCTTAAACTTGATACTGCGGCGAATTAGCCTTGTTTGAGCAAGAGGCGGATTTAGCATGATCGAAGGCATTTTAACGGAAGGGCTTGTCTACGGCATAATGGTTCTTGCCGTTTTCATCACCTTTAGAATATTGAATTTTGCCGATATGACCGTTGACGGCTCGTTGCCGCTTGGCGCAGCGATTATGACGATGATGCTGGTAAACGGCTTTCCGCCAGTTTTCGCTCTGTTTGTCGCGTTTCTGGGCGGGGCGGCAGCGGGTTTCGTTACCGCGATGATTCACACGAAACTTAAAATCCCCGACCTGCTATCCGGCATACTGACAATGACAATGCTGCGTTCTGTCATACTGCGCGTGATGTCGAACCGCGCCAATGTTCCGCTACTGCATACGCGGACGCTTTTCACAAAGATCACGGACTGGACGCGGCAATTCACGGACAATCCCGGCATAGGCGTTGTTGTTTACTGCCTTCTTGTCGTGATAGCGATAAAGATAGCCCTCGACATTTTTTTTCATACAGATATGGGGCTTGCGCTTGGAGCACTCGGCGAGAATCCGCAACTAATCATTTCGCAGGGGATGAACCCCGACGTGTTAAAGACCGTCGGTATATGCCTGTCAAACGGACTTGTCGCGGTAAGCGGTTCTTTCGCCGCGATGTACCAGGGCTTTGCCGATGTAAGTTTCGGGCTTGGCATGATAGTTTCGGCGCTCGCTTCTATTATGCTGGGAGAATTTCTGTTAAAGTCCAACCGAATCGCCATACTGACGTTGCGAGCGATACTCGGCTCAATCCTTTACCGCGCCGTTATGTACGCGGCGCGCAATTACGGCTATTATATTCACATGAATCCAAACGATCTAAACCTGATGACAGGCCTGTTGATAATAGCCTGCATTATCATTTCAAAACAAAAAATGCCGCTCAAAGCGGCCGAAAAAACAAACTGTCGGATTCAGTCAAATGATAAAAATTGAAAATCTGTCGGTAGTGTTTTCTCCGAACACGCCGGACGAAAACGCCGCTCTAAAAAATATAAATCTAAATGCCGGCCGCGGCGAATTCATAACTATCATCGGGTCTAACGGCGCGGGCAAGTCAACTTTGTACAACGCCATAGCCGGAACATACCCGCCTGCCGGCGGCACGATTTATTTGCGCGATAACGGGAATTGGCAGGATATTACCCGCGAACCGGAATACCGTCGCGCCAGGCGCATAGGCCGAATATTCCAGAACCCCGTTCTGGGCACGGCAGGAAATATGTCCGTCGAAGACAATATGCTGATATGCAGAAAAAAAGGCTACAAGAGCCTGCGAATCAGCCTGAACCGCAAGCTACGCGAAGAATTCAGAGAGCGTCTCCGAGAACTCGACATGGGGCTGGAAAGCCGCATGACAGACAATGTCGGCCTGCTGTCCGGCGGCCAGCGCCAAGCGCTAGCGCTGTTGATGACAGTCATGTCCCGTCCGGCCTTGCTCCTCCTAGACGAGCACACAGCGGCGCTGGACCCGCGCAATGCCGGAATCGTGATGGAATTGACGCTGCGTTTCGCTGCGCAATACGGCCTGACCGTGATGATGATAACCCACAACATGACACACGCCATACGGTACGGCAACCGCCTTTTGATGATGGACAGCGGAGAAATCATCCTCGATATGGACAATGCCCAAAAAGAAAAACTCACCGCAAGCGACATCGTTGAACGCTTTCGCGCCATTAAACGCAGGGAACTTGCAAACGATGAAATGCTGCTAAGTTAGGGCATAAAAAAGCCCTCTGCCATGGTTATCCGCGGTCCTCGCAAGGGCAATCCGACTGTTATTTTATGACAGATACCGTTTACGCAAATTCTCGAGCGACTGGTTCACAAGTCCGTTTATCGTCGTTGCGGCCTCAGACGTGAAACGGGTGATGACTTCGGCAACATCGTCAGACGGGGGAGTTTCCCGTTTAAAAAACTCAAATACCTCAATGTTAAGCGCTGACGCAAGATTCGCCATGGTATCAGAAGAAATCCAGCGCTTTCCCGTCTCTACATCACTGATAAAATTCGGTGAAATATCCACCATTTCCGCCAATTTAGCCTGAGACAACCCCCTTAAACAACGATACCGCTTCAAATTTGCTCCTAAAACGGAGCGAAGTTCGTTTTCAGTCATGCCTTCAATTAAATCGGCGTTTCATCATTGTTGCAAAGTTCTATTATTTCATGATGATAATCGCTGTAAGCGATTAC
>JAIRSQ010000057.1 GCA_031255395.1 Spirochaetaceae bacterium
GAAACGCCCGCCGGAGTTGCCTGTCCCTGTAGCGCCGACTATCTTTTCGATTATTGGACGCGGATAAGGGACCACAGCCAGAAAGCCCTCGCCCTGTTAATACACGAAGTCCCGCTTGAAAAAGGCAGTTTTCACGAGTATCTTGATAGTACGCCGGACTTGATAGTTATGGCAGTCGGACCTGAAGGCGGGTTTTCTCCGGCGGAAGCGGACGATTTTATCGAGGCGGGTTTCAAACCGGTAACGTTAGGCGACACTGTTTTGAGGGCGGAAAACGCGGCCTTGTACGCAGCCGCCGCAGTCCGCACGCTGATTTTTGAGAGGCATACTTGGACAGTAAAGGCAAACCAATAAGCGATCAGACGGACGAACCGTTTCGCGAGCGTATAGAGCTTCTAAAAGTTCCCGTAGATATTGTTAAACCCGAAAACCTGCAACGGGTCGTATTTGAGCTTTTGGAACACAAAACGCCCGAAAACATAGTTCTGCTGTCGACTCGCGATCTGCTCCGCGCCCGCCTCAAGGGAGAATTCGGTGATTATGTAAAAAACGCCGCCCTAGTTATCCCGATATCGAAAAGCGTGGTGAATGGGGCTAGTTTTCTTACCGGCAAGACGCCCGCCCGCTATATGCCTTTCAATTTTGTAGTAAGCCTGCTTACGATGCTGGAACAGCGTGAGTTTTCTATATACCTGCTCGGCGGAAAGTCGGCGGTGCTGGCGCAAACCGAAAAAAATATAAAACAAACGTTCCCAAGGCTGCAAGTCATCGGACGCTTCCCATGCCCGATCAAAAAATATGCCGAACAAACGCTGACCCAGTCGATACGGAAGTCGTCGCCCAGCCTGTTGCTTGTCGGAGAAGGGGTACACGGCGGGGAACGCTGGATAGCCAAAAACTCAACCCGCCTGAATTCCGGTCTGCGCCTTTGGTGCAGCGACATTTACAGCGTGTTCGCAAAACGCCGGCACCACCCCTCCAAAGCTGTCTTCGATCGCGGCTTGGAATGGGTCGGATACTGCGTCAAGAACCCGTTAAGAATATTCCGTCTGTTTCCGCTCATTTATTACGCTTTTTTGTTGTTGTTCTATAAGATATTCAAGAAAAATCAGTCCGGCCCCGCGTTCAAGGGAGACGGGCAAGAAAAGTCTTAATAGCCGCCGCGGCCTTACCGCGATGGCTAAGCGCGTTCTTAGTTTCAGCCGGAAGTTCCGCTACCGTCATGCCGTGTTCCGGCAGGCATACAATCGGGTCGAAGCCGAAGCCGCCTAAACCGCGCGGCTCTTGCAGGATTTCTCCTTCCAGCGTCTCTTGCGCGGCAAAAAAGCGATCTTTGGCAAGCATGAGAACCATGGCGCAAACAAAACGGGCGCGGCGGTTCTCGGCCTGCCCAAGTTCCCGTAGCAACAGCCGGTTCCGCTTTTCCGCGCTTATGACGTACCCGTCCCGAGTGCCGTAGCGGGCGGAACGTGTCCCAGGCCTGCCGCCCAGTGCGTCCACGCAGAGACCTGAATCGTCCGCTATCACGGGAGCGTTCACAAGCCCGTAAAGCGCACGGGCCTTTATAAGAGCGTTTTCAAGAAAGGTTTCCCCGTTCTCGTCCGGATCAAACTCCAATCCAGCGTCTGAAGGGATCCGTATGTCCGCCTCCGGCAGCATAGCGGCAAGCTCGCCGCGCTTGTGGACATTGCCTGTGGCAAACCATACAACCATAGCGGCTAATTTTTCGACAGGAAAGCGTCTATCCGCGCCATAAGCCCGTCGTAGCTGTCTACGGCGTCTATGTGCTGGAACGACTCGGCGATGGCGGGCGGGGCGCGGAACAGGCAGCCGGAATCGGCCTCTTCTATCATAGCAAGATCGTTGAACGAATCGCCTGCCGCGAAGATTTCACAGTTACAAGACTTAAAGGCGCGGACAGCCTCCTTTTTGCCGTTTTTTTGCCGCAACGCCCATCCGGTTATAGTTCCTTCGCCGGACACAGCCAGCGTATTGCAGAACAGCGTCGGGTATCCCAGTTGCCTCATAAGCGGCGCGGCGAACTGTTCAAACGTATCGGACAACACGATCAACTGCGCCTTGGCTCTAAGAGCGTCGGCAAATTCCAAAGCGCCGGGAAGCGGCGACATGTCCGCTATCACGCGCCGTATATCGTTCAGTTTAAACCCTTCGCGCTCCAGAACGCCAAGCCGGAACGCCATCAGTTTATCGTAATCAGGCTCGTCGCGGGTGGTGCGGCTAAGTTCCGCTATGCCGGTCGCGTTGGAAAAAGCGATCCATATCTCGGGAACGAGGACGCCTTCAAGGTCCAGGCAAATCAGTTTCATTTTTACAGTATACAAATCCGCCGGAGTATCCGCAATCGCGCGAAGATTCGTTTTAAGGCGCGTCCGTTCCAAAACCGCGCTCGTTAGCGCTCAGTCAATTAGTTTTGGAACAGGCTCAAGATATAAACGTTTTTACGCTGTCAGCGGCCTTCAAACTGCCTGGCCATGCTTATAAATTCGGTGTATTTCGGACGGAAGCCAAGATTTATCGTTCCCACCGGGCCGTTTCGCTGCTTGGCTATTATCAGCTCCGTTTCCAGCACGTCGGGAGCGGTTTCGCCCGGGCGCGAATCCTGTTTGCGTTCGCGGTGCAGGAACATTACCATGTCGGCATCCTGCTCGACCGCGCCCGAATCCCGTAGCGAGGCGAGATTCGGGCGCGCCCCTTCGGCGGGGCGGCCTATCTGGGAAAGGGCCACTATCGGAATGTTCAGCTCGCGCGCCAGTCCTTTTAGCGAGCGGGAAATCTCGGAAACCTGCTCAAAACGCGGCATCTTTGTGTCCTCAAGGCTGATAAGTCCAATGTAGTCGATGAATATTATTTCGACTTGTTTCAGTGAACGTAGCCTGCGGGCCTGCGTCCGCAGTTCCAGCAGCTTCATGTTGGGCATATCTACCGTGTACAGCGGAGCGTCGTAGAGCCGCCCTGCCGCATCCACTATCTGTTCAAAATCGGAGGTTTTAACAAAACCTGTCTTGAGCGAATTTGAGTCGATGTGCGCCTCGGACGAGATTAACCGCGTGGCAAGTGCGACATCGGTCATTTCCAGCGTGAAAAACGCGACGGGACGGCGGTTTTTAACCGAAATGTTGGCCGCTATGTTGAGGGCGAAGGCTGTCTTGCCGATGGATGGGCGCGCCCCTATCACTATCATCTCGGCGTTTTGGAAGCCGGATGTCATCCTGTCAAGTTCCTCGAAACCTGAAGGCACTCCGGTGAACGCGTTCTTGGAATGGTACAGCTTTTCGATGCGTTCTATCGCTTCCGGCACGGTTTCGTGCACGCTGCGAAAGTTGAGCGTTCGCTTTCTGTCCGTCAGGTCAAAGATGATCTGCTGGGCCTTTTCCAACAGAAGCCCCGCGTCCTCGGACAGGTCGTAGGAATGGGCGCTGATTTTCGCCGCGGCCTGTATCAGAGCGCGTCGAAGGGCGCAGTCCTGTACTATTTGGGCGTAATACTCGATGTTTGCGCTGGTAGGCACTACGCTGGTCAACGACGCGATATAGGCCTCGCCGCCGGAGGTTTCGAGGTCGCCGGCCTGTTGCAACGCGTCCCGCACGGTGATTATGTCGGCTTTATTGCCGCCGTCATCGTACAGCGCGCGTATCGCCTTGTAGATACGGCCGTTCACCGCCGAATAAAAGTCGTTCGGGGTCAGGTACTGCTGGGCGGCGGGCACGGCGTCCGCGTCCAGAAGCATAGCGCCGAGCGCGGCGCGCTCGGCGTCTTCGTTATGAGGAGGAATCTTGTCTTTTAACGCCGCTGCCGGAGCGTTTTTCGGCATCGGGAGCGGCTATTCCTCGCCGCCGGAATCCGTTCCGTTGCCGGAGACAGCCTCGCCGCCGGAGGCCGCTTCCTCGCCGGAAGCCGCCTCGCTACCGGAAGCCGTTTCGTTGCTGGAAGCCGCTGCCTCGACTAAGGCCGCCTCGTTACGGCTTTCGTCTGAACGCCTGCGCCTGTCTTTGGGGTGCGGCGTCCTCGAGGAGGGTTTTATCTCTTGTGCGATTATGGCAACTGTCAGCTCCGCCGCAAGATTGCCGTACAGTTTGACAGTGAATTTATATTTTCCGACATTTTTTATGCTGTTTCCGGGTATTTCTATCCGTTTGCGCTCTATCTGAAAGCCCTGTTTTGCAAGCTCGTCCATGACGGTCTGGCTGGTAACGGCGCCGTACAGCTTTCCGTTTGCTCCGGCTGGCATCGTTATGGACAATTCAAGCCCTTCGAGCCGTTCTTTAAGGCCGGACGCGTCCTGCCGCTTTAACGCTTTGCGCTCTTCGATTTCTTCTTTACGCGCCTCGAACAGTTTTATCGTTCTTTCCGTATATGGCACGGCGATTCTGCGCGGAAACAGGAAATTTCGGGCATAACCCTTCGCCACTTCCTTAACGTCGCCCTCTTCGCCAAGCGGGGAAATATCCTTGTTCAAAATAACTTTCATGTTCATAATCCACTCCTACTGTGTACTCCGGTAAATCCGCCAGCCGGGCAAGCTAGTTTGCCACAAACGGAAGCAGCGCTATTACGCGGGCGCGTTTAATCGCTTCGGCCAGCGCGCGCTGGTGTTTGGCGCAGGTTCCGGTGATGCGGCGCGGCAGTATCTTTCCCCGCTCCGTGATGAAACGGCGCAACCCGTCGGCATCCTTGTAATCAATTTTCAGTTTCTGCGTGCAGAATTTACAGACTTTTTTCTTTAGAAAAAACTTTCCGCCCCTGCCTCTGCCGCGTTCGTCTCCGTCCCGCCCGTCAATGTCCTGACCGCGATCCGGCCTTGAATGGCGTTCGCCGTCCCTATTAGTAAATCTTTCTTCTGCCATGATTTAAGTTCCTTTTGTCAGCCTTGTGCCGACTAAAACGGTATATCATCCGTAAACTGACGGTCGGAACGGGCGTTTCCCGCGCCGCCGTCCGAGTCTCCGCTTTCATTGTACTGGCCGCCGCCGGAATATCCGCCTCCCGAATACCCCCCGCCGGAGTAACCGCCGCCGCCCGAATAGCCGCCGGGACCGCCCTGATAAGGGCTCGCCCCAGGCGCGGAATAACCGCCGCTTTGGCCGCCCTGGCCGGCTCCGCCGCCTAAAAGCTGCACGTTGTTAGCGGAAATTACCACTTTTGAACGGTTCTGCCCTTCCTGCTGCCATCTGTCCTGCCTGAGTTCCCCGTCCACGCCTATCTGTTTGCCTTTAACAAGATACCGATTCAGCGAATCGGCCTGTTTACCCCAAAGAACGATATCAAAGTAGTTAGCGTCATCCTCCCAAGTGTCGCCGTTTTTCCGCCTGCGGTTCACCGCGATGGAAAAATTGCAGACTGCCTGGCCGCTGGGCAACACTTTGTACTCGGCGTCCCGCGTCAGCCTTCCAATAAGGGACACATGATTCAGATCAATCATAAAATCTCCTTAATCGTCTTTTCTGACAAAAAGATACTTGACAAGATTGGCGTTCAGCTTAAAAACGCGGTCAAGGTTCGTTATCGCGGACGGGGCAATGTTTATTGTGAACAATGCGTACCGCCCCCGGGTTCTCTTCTTGATTTCATAGGCAAGATCGCGCTCGCCGATTTCGTCGGTTTTCTCGATTTCGGCTCCCGCTCCCGCAAGATCTGAAAGCAAACGCTCCCTGCCTTCCTTGTGCTGGTCTTCCTCTATAGGCAATATGACCATCAACTCATACTTTCGCATAGGTCCTCCTTACGGACAAAAATGATTCGCGCCGCCCTAGTGCCGTGACGCCGGTCGCGCGAATAAGGGGATTTTTGTATGCTACCCGTTTCGTTTCCCGTCGTCAAGCGCCTACCGGCGAGCGCGCCGCTACGCGGCTACCCAAAACCTGCCGGCGGGAAACGGCGGGTAGTGGAAGACGGGGCAAACTGATAGAATGGGCGGCAGTCATGAGAAAACCGGAATTACTGGCTCCGGCGGGCAGCGTTGAGGCGCTTAACGCTGCGGCGGACGGCGGCGCGGACGCCGTATATCTTGGATTGAAGGCGTTCAACGCCAGGATGAGGAGCGCGAATTTTACCTTCGCTCAGTTCGAGGGCGCGGCGCGGGGTCTGCATCGTTGCGGGCGACGGGTTTATGTCGCGCTGAACACGGTTTTCGAGCAGCGGGAAGCCGACCGGATGTACCAGACGCTGAAGTATCTGGCCGATTCGCCTTGCGACGGGATAATCGTTCAGGATTTCGGGGTGTTAAAGATGGCGCGTTCTTGCTTCCCGTCTCTTAAAATACACGCTTCGACACAGATGAACGCCGCCTCGTCAAAGGCGGTAAACCTGCTTTCCAAAGAAGGCGTAACGCGCGCCGTGCTTGCCCGTGAGCTTTGTTTCGAGGAACTGAAGGCGGCGCGCGAAAACACGAATATCGAGCTTGAAGTCTTTGTGCACGGAGCGCTCTGCGTCAGCGTGTCAGGGCTGTGCCTTTTTTCCAGCTACTTGGGCGGAAAATCAGCGAACAGGGGGCTGTGCACGCAGGCTTGCAGGCGGCTTTATTCTACGGACGACGATGAAAGCGGCTATTACTTTAGCCCGCGCGATTTGCAGTTGCTGGACAGGATTCCGGATTTGATCAGGGCGGGGATAGATTCTTTTAAAATTGAAGGACGGATGAAGAGCGCCGACTATGTGGGCTGCGTCGTGCGGGCGTACCGATTGGCGCTGGACGCGGCGCTTGAGGCGGCGCCGGATTGCGTAACGGACACTCCGGAGGCGGCGCCGTACGGGGCGGCGGAGATGTTAAAAAACGATTTTGCCCGCGAAAAAACCGTTTTTCACTTTGACGGAAGAGAAAAGGACGACGCCGGCGGATGGCTTAACCCCGACCAGGACGGCGGCACCGGCGTCAGGCTGGGCTGTATAGCCGGTACGCGTAAGAAAGACGGCGTTACCTACGCCCGAATAACGGGCGAAGCCCGCGGCGCGGACGCGCCGCGGGCAGGCGATTCTGTGCGGATACACCGCTCTAACGATTCGGAACGCGCCGCACACAAGGTAAGGCGCGTAGAATACGGCGCTGACGGCTCATACTGGATAGACATACCAGCCGGCTTCGCTACTGGCGATAATGTTTATTTGATAAATAAAAAAGAGACGTCGCGCCGTTACCGGCCTGTCGTGCCGGAAAGCGGCAACAAACATTCAAAGCCGCCCGGTTTCGATAAAGCGCCGCCCGTAAAGATTCCGGCGGCGGATAAACGGCGGCATAAGGAATTTCCCGAAGGCTTGTACGCCTGCGTTTCAAGCATAGAGGACGCTTATATAGCGCAGTCCGTAAAACCGGCGGCGCTCGTAATCGCGGCCGGCGCAAAAACGCTAAACCGGCTTGCGAATGAAAAGAAGGCGTTGCCGTTCAAGCCCGAAAACGCCGTGCTGTCGCTGCCGCCGTACTTCGCTGAGGGGGATACGGCAGCCTACGAGGACACGCTGCCAAAACTGATAGCGGCGGGCTACACGCGTTACGAGGCCAACAATCTTGCCCATATACAGTTGCTAAAAAACAAGGACGCCGTTTTTATCTGCGGCCCGTACCTGTACACGTTCAACAGATACGCCGTTTCGTTCCTGTCCGGCTGCGGGGCGCGTTTTTTTGTTACGCCGCTCGAAAACAACCGGCAGAATCTTGAACGCGTTTTTGCGCCGGAAGAACGGGGCGGCGTCTTTATTACCGTGTTCACCTACCCAAAACTGTTCCGCATCCGCGGTTTGAACGGATTTTACGGTTTTAGCGGCTTCCGCGACAGCCGGGACGAGAGGTTTAGGCTCGTTAACGGCGGCGAGGAGTCGCTGGTCGTCCCCGAAAAACCGTTTTCTATCGTTGACAAAATCCCGTTCCTCAAGGCCGCGGGTTTCAGGCGTTTCATCGTTGACTTTAGCGGCCCGCCGTTGCGGAAACACGATTACAAAAACATGATGAAAGCCGCAAGCCTTCACGCGCCGATTGGCGGAACAGGCCGTTTTAACTGGAAGGACGGGTTTTTTACCGCAAAACAGGCGTAAAACCCGCGGACATGAACGGGCGGCTTGTCCTG
>JAIRSQ010000085.1 GCA_031255395.1 Spirochaetaceae bacterium
GAGGGTGCGGGCCCGCCAGCGGGTTTACATGCGCTCCGCGCCAGCATACCCTATGCATGTTTCGGCCTCTGCCGTAGGTTAGGCAGCGGCGATAGCATACGCGACTGGAAGTTTTACGAAAGTGCGGGGTTTTAGGGACAAAACCGCATGGCGGTTTTGCCGCTTTACCGGTGCGCCGGTGACGCACCGGACACGCGGTACGGAAAAGCGGGGGCGTTACGGGGGCGGGAGCCCCTGTAGAGGGGGAAGCGGAATACCCGCCGTAGGCGGGGATGTAGCGAGGGGGAGACTTCCCCCTTTCCCCCAAAAAAAACTTGGAGGGAGAGGAATAATTGACGGATACGATAGCGATACTGAGGGAATGCGGCGCGTTCCTTGAGGGGCATTTTTTGTTGTCGTCGGGCAGGCATTCGGACCGCTATTTTCAGTGTGCGCGGCTGTTGCGATACCCGGACAGGGCGGCTGCGGCGTTGGAACGGGCGGCTGGCGAGGCACGTGAGGCGTTGCGGAGTGGGGCACTCAAGGCAGATGCGGTTGTCGGCCCCGCGATGGGCGGCATCGTTGTGGCTTACGAGCTTGGACGGCAGTTGGGGCTTCCGGCGTTCTTTACCGAGCGGGACGAGGCGGGACGGATGGCGCTGCGGCGCGGCTTCGAGGCGGATGCTGGAGTGAACGTGATCATCGCGGAAGACGTGGTAACGACCGGAAAGTCGTCAGCCGAATGCGCCGCCGTGCTGGAGGCGTTCGGGGCTAACATAAGCGCGATTTTCTGTGTGGTAGACCGACGCGACGCGGGGGACGCGCCTCTTGCAGGCGGGCTTGACAGGCTGCCGCTGTTCTCCGCCGCAAAACTTTCCGCAGAAATCTGGGAACCGTCGGACTGCCCGTTGTGCCGTCAGAGACTCCCGTTTGTAAAGCCGGGATCGAGGAAAAAGTGATTCTGTGCCTGTAGGCGAGGGTAAATAAGGATAAAGCAAGGGGGCGGCTGGCAATGACGGGGACTGCGCCCGCGTGACGGCCGCGTCGCTTTGCTGTGTCGGCACGGTTGAAAAAGGAGGCGTTGCGGGCATCTTTTTTGGGATTGACAGGAATCGATAAAACGGCAATACTTACGGGACAAAGAATAGCAGGAGGCATAAATGGAATTCATATACCTGATAGCGGCTGGGATCGCGGTACTGACTGGTCTTGGAGCCGGAATTGGAATAGGAATAGCGACGGGACGAACGTCCGAAGCCGTGGCCCGGCAGCCGGAAGCGTCAGGCAAGATAATGACAACATTTTTCTTGGGTATAGCTTTGGCGGAAGCGACCGCAATTTACGGCTTTGTCGTAGCTATTTTGGTAATCGTAAAACAGGCAAGTTAAACGCCCTATGCTTGATTTTTCAGTAAGTTTTTTTTTCACGCTCGTCAATATTGTCATTCTTTTTATAGCGCTCAGGGCGATTCTGTTCAAACCCGTCACAAAATTTATGGAAAGCCGGACGGCGCGGATACAAAACGACATTGACAGCGCAATAAAAGACCGCGAAGAGGCTAAATCCTTGCGGCAAAAGTATGAAGAAAAAATTAAGGCGGCGTCAGACGAAGCGGTAAAGATCAGGCAGGCGGCGGATGAGCAGGCGGGAAAACAGGCGGCAAAAATCGTAGAGGAAGGCAAGGCGCAGGCGGAAAGCATCATATTGAACGCACGCAAGCAGATTCAGGCGGAAAAAGAAACGGCTTTTCTGGCGTTCAGGGCGGAAGCGGCGGAACTTGTCGTGGCCGCCGCCGGACGGCTCCTGCGGCGTGAACCTTCCGAGGTGGAAGCCGGCGACCGCATCTACGCTGAATTGGTTCTGCGCGAGATGGAGTCAGACGACTGATGTTCGCCGCGGACCGCTGGGCGGAAGCCTTTATCGAAATCTGCGGAGATTACATTAACGTCGGACAGTGCGAGACCGGTTTGGCCGTGCTGAAGGCGACGCTTCACAGCTTGCGGCAGCCGCCGCCGTACACTCTGCGAGGGAGCGGGGCGGCGGCGCGATTCAGTGGGCAACTGGCGGACGCTCTCGAAAAATGCGGTTACGCCGGCAAAGATAGCGGGGTGGAAGCCGCCCGCGCCGTGGTTTTTTTGCTGATTCAACGGGACAAGTTACAGCATATCGGCAGCTTGATAGACGCGATTGAAAATTTGTTGCTAAAAAAACGCAATATTTTGACGGTCGTGCTGGATTGCGCCGAAAAACCGGACGAAGGCTTCCTGGAAGCGTTGAAAAGCGCTCTAAAAAAACGAAAAAAATCGCGGGACGTGCGGATTACGGCCGTGCTAAACCCCGAACTTCTGGCGGGCTACCGCATCAATATAGACAGCGAGCGTGAAGATTTCAGCGTTCTGGGCGGGATGCGCCAACTGGAACGGGTTTTAGCGGGGGTATAGAATGATAAACTTCGGCGATTTGACCAATGTCTTGAAGGAAGAGCTAAAGGAGTGGGAAGGCAAGCCCGTTCCCGTTTCAGTTGGTTTCGTGGGACAGGTTGGCGACGCTGTGGCAACGGTATACGGGTTGCGGAAGGCGGTGTACGGCGAACTGGTGGCGTTTGCCTCCGGCGCTGAGGGCATCGTCTTCAATCTGGTCGAGGACGGAGTCGGCTGTGTTCTGTTTAGCGGCGAGAACCTTGTAAAGGACGGAGAGGAGGCGCGCGGCACGGGAAAGGTTGCCGCCGTCCCCGTTGGCGAAGCGTTGCTTGGCCGCGTGGTAAATCCGCTTGGAGTCGCCGTTGACGGCAAGGGACATATCGAATCCTCCGTACTGTATCCTGTGGAGGCTCCCGCGCCGTCCGTGATTGAACGTTCCCCCGTGGATGAGCCGTTGCAGACGGGCATTCTTTCGATAGATTCGATGATACCGATAGGGCGCGGGCAGCGGGAACTCATAATAGGCGACAGGCAGACTGGCAAAACCGCCATAGCGATAGACGCCATCGCAAACCAGAAAGGCAAGGATGTGTACTGCATATACTGCGCTATCGGGCAAAAGTCCTCGTCGGTTGCCGCCATACAAAAAAAACTGGAGAGCGCGGGCGCGATGGATTATACATTTATCGTGCTGGCTGCCGCTTCGGATTCGGCGGCGTTACAGTATCTTGCGCCCTATTCCGCCGTTGCCATGGCGGAATACTTTATGCACAAGGGCAAAGACGTGCTGATTGTCTACGATGACCTTTCAAAACACGCTGTAGCCTACCGCACGGTCTCGTTGTTGCTGCGCCGTCCGCCCGGACGCGAGGCGTTCCCCGGCGACGTGTTCTATTTGCACTCGCGGCTTTTGGAACGGGCGGCAAAGCTCTCGTCCGACAAGGGCGGCGGCTCAATAACGGCTCTTCCTATAATCGAGACACAGGCGGGCGACATATCGTCCTACATACCGACAAATGTCATTTCGATCACGGACGGGCAAATATTCCTAGATTCGGAGCTGTTTAATTCCGGCTTTAGGCCGGCGATTGACGTGGGACTTTCCGTGAGCCGCGTCGGCGGTGCGGCGCAAGCCAAGGCTGTCAGAAAAGTTTCAGGCCGCCTGCGTATCGACTTGGCACAGTACCGCGAGATGGCTTCCTTCGCGCAGTTTGGCAGTGATCTTGACAAAACAACGCAGGAAAAGCTGGCACTGGGCGAGCGCCTTATGGAAATTTTGAAACAGCCTCAGTTTTCGCCGTTTTCGATGGAAGAACAGGCCGCCCTGCTATCTGTCGCGGGGAACAGTTGCGTAACAAAAATTCCTCTCGCCTCGATACC
>JAIRSQ010000148.1 GCA_031255395.1 Spirochaetaceae bacterium
TAAAAATGTCGCCAAACATAGGAGCGTCCAGCAACGGCGGCGGGCATACAACGAGTACCTTTGGCGGGCCGTCCCCATGCCCGGTTTCGGAATACTGAATCGCCTTTACCACGTTCAGCACTCCCTGCGAAACATCGTAAGGCGACGGGTTAAAACGCCGTTTCAGGTCGTTGGTGCCGAGCATCACTATCACAATGTCCAGCGGTTTATGGCTTTTCAGTATTGGCACTATGTGCCGTAGGCCGTTCCTGTCCAGTTCAACCGGATCGTCAAAAGAGCTGGTTCTGCCGTTAAGTCCTTCCTCGACAACCCACCACTCGATACCGCCTGAGCCGTCACCGTTAAGTATCCGTTCAAGTGCCCTAGGCCAGCGCGTTTTATGGTCATAACGCCCTCCCGTTACCGGAATATAGCCGTAAGTGTTAGAATCGCCGTAGCAAAGTATCGTTTTCATAGCCTTGCCTCCTAAAAATCCTGCCGGTTTTACCTGGCCGCCGCGATACTGAAACTATACGCCAGTTTACGGCACCGGGCGTGTCGCAATCATTTGAGGAGACAGACTACCTCGTCGCCGTGAGCGCCGCGTAACTCCTGGCTTGCGGGATGCACGATCAGGTCCATATCCTCAAGGGGGATTGCGCCGAGAAGGACATCGCCGTCTCCGGGTATGACCAAGGCCATGCAGGCGGTTGTCCTGTCTTTCCAGTAAATCTTCACCGGCTCGGTAACTTTGCAGAAAGATTTACTGTTATCCGCGAGAGTCGCCTTGCGCAGTCCTTCGATAGCAAGGCCAAGTTTGTTGCAGACATCCTCGTTGATGACTAGAGTGCCAGCTCCGGTATCGGCCAGCGCGTTCACCGTGACGCTGCGGACATCCTTCTCCTGAATTAGCCCGCGTCCTACATTTGTAACGTCACCTGCGTTTTTAAGGATGATCTCCGTATAAACGGTTCCCATAATCATGCTCCATAATAAAAACAAATATATACCGGGAGAGAGCGGCAATGCCGGATATTCCCTGCCGGTTGTTTCGGGTTATGCTGAGAGCAGTGTAATGCGGCGAGAGAAAGGATGTCAATCTGTAGCCTCAAAAAAGCGGTTTGCGCCGCCGTCTGCCGTATTGATAGCGATACGCCTTGTAGCCGCGTTACAGCGAAGGTACAATTTGAAGCATGGAAAAGCGGGATTGTAATTTTTCAGGGACGGGCATAGCCGCGCCGGACGCGAAGTTGGAACTTGCGGCGCGTATAGCGGTGCAGGAGGCGTTGAGGGTGAAAGCGGGGGAGCAGGTTTTGATAATCAGCAACCCGCAACGCGACGCCGCGCTCATATCAATGGCGCTGTATGACGCGGCGCTTGAAGCGGGCGGCAAGCCGCTGCTCGTATACCAGCCTTGCAAAAGCCAGATGGATTTTGCCGAAGCGGGAGTTATAGCGGCGTTTGACGCGTTGCCTGAAGCCGTCATCTCGATAAGCGCCGGAAAGCTCGGCAAGGATAAAAAAGGCATAGCCGCGCCGTACAGTTACGGCGGCAAAAGTTACGATCACATATTCCACCTGCGACAGTACGGCGAAAAAAATTGCCGCGCCTTCTGGTCGCCTTCAGTAACGGCAGAATCGTTTGCGCGAACCGTGCCGATAGACTACGCTCTGCTAAAACGGCGTTGCGCCGGTATTGGCGACATACTTGACGAGGCAGTTTCAGCGCGCGTTAGCGCTCCGGGCGGCACGGATATAGTTATAGGCCTTGCCGGACGCAAGGCAAAGAGCGACGACGGGGATTTTTCCGCGGCCGGCAGCGGCGGAAACCTGCCGGCTGGCGAGACGTTTATAAGCCCGCAAAACGGTACGGCTGAGGGCGTAATCGTCTTCGACGGCTCGATAAGCCTGCACGACAGGGACATCATTATAAGGACGCCCATAAAATGCGTTGTCGAAAAAGGCTTTGTCCGCGAAATAACCGGAGGAAGGGAGGCTTACGAATTGCGCGAGACGGTAACGCTGGCCGCCCGTAATGCATGCCGGTTCGAGCGGGAGGGCGGCATTCCGGCCGGCCTTGGAGAAGTTTACGCGAAGAATGCCAACGCTATAGGGGAGCTTGGCATAGGGCTCAATCCTGAAGCCCGCGTGAGCGGCAATATGCTTGAGGATGAAAAAGCCTTTCATACCTGTCATTTCGCCATAGGCCAGAACTACGACGAGGACGCGCCCAGCCTTATCCACCTTGACGGACTGGTAAAAGCTCCCACGATCGTCGCGTTAATGCCGGATGGCAACGAGCGCGTTATCGAACATAACGGCATTTTAGTTTGCGACGAGCCGCCCGAACAGCGTCATATAAAAAAGTAACCTAAGGAACCGATACCTCTCATAAGGCGGACGCGGCCTTGTCTTTGACGGCGAAGAGGGCTTTTGCCGCCCTCAAAACGCAGTATAGCGCGAGAAAAAACGAGAGCTAAGCGAGGCTGTTTCAAAACCTCGGTTTTGGAATAGAAAACTTATAACCCTTTAGCTTATTCCAAAACTAATTGAATGTGCGCCAACGCGCGCGGTTTTAGAACACAGCCTCCCTTGAAAAACGCGGGAATTACGGTTAGCATGGCAAAAGTTTATGCATGAAATGAACAAGCGTCTCGCCTCCGTAGGCGTGAAAATAGCGCATATAATTCTGCCTGCAAAAGACGTTGACTTGGAAAAATGGGCAGTCATAGCCTGCGATCAGTTTACGCAGGACGCCGGTTATTGGGGAGCCGCCGAAGCGACAGCGCGGGGCGCGCCTTCCGCTCTGAATCTGATATATCCCGAAATTTATCTGGGACGGAACGACAAAAACGAGCGCGTCGAACGCATTCACAAAACGATGCGGAGTTATATTGAGACGATGTATACCGGCAACGCCGTTCTTAACCCTCCGCGGCAGGCGGGGGTGTTCGTCGAGCGAATGACGCGGCACGGTGTCCGGCGCGGCGCGCTGATAGCCGTCGATCTGGAACAGTACGACTGGCGCGCCGGCTCGCAAAGCATGATACGGGCGACAGAAGGCACGTTGCCGGAGCGTCTGCCGCCTCGAATGGACATTCGCAGAGGCGCCGCGCTTGAACTTCCGCACATAATGCTCCTTGTCGACGACCGCGAGAATATTTTGATGACGCTGCTTGAAAAACTGCTTGCGAACGCGCCGACCGCTTATGACACGCGTCTGATGCTGGACGGCGGTAGCGTCCGCGGCCGTCTTATGTACCGGAAAAACGACTGGGACCTGATAAGCGACGTTTTAGAGCATCTGGCGCGGCTGTCTATCAACCGTTATAAAATCGAAAACCCGTTTCTGTTTGCTGTTGGCGACGGCAACCATTCATTGGCCGCCGCAAAAGCGGTGTGGGACGAGTTCAAGCTGGCTCACGCGGGCGAAAACGGCATAGAAAACCACGCGGCGCGTTACGCGCTAGCCGAGACAGTCAATCTTTACGATCCCGCTGTCGTGTTCGAGCCTATACACCGCGTCGCGTTTAACGCCGACGCGGACAGACTCGTCAAAGCGTTAGGAGCGTTGGACGGTTTTTCGGTTTCGGATGTGGACGGCCGGGAACGGCTTCAGCGGATGGTTTCTGACGCCGGCGCGGAGGAGAGCCGTTGCGGCATAGTTTCGGGAAAAAGATTTGCGCTTGTAAAATATTCAGGCGGCGGGATAGCGACGGCGGATATCGATCCGCTTTTAGAAGGCTTGGAAATTGACTTTATTCACGGCGAGGAGGAACTGTTTCGCGTCGCTACAGAAAACCGCTCTGCCTCCGGCGCGCTTCTGCCTCCGTTCAACAAAAATACCCTGTTCGAGACAATCGCCAGAACGGGACCGTTGCCCAGAAAAAGTTTTTCCATAGGTGACGCCCGCGAAAAGCGGTACTATCTTGAATGCCGCAGGCTTTTCTGCTAGGTTTAACAGAAGGTTACGGACGCGCAAAGATAAAACGCCAGCGTGGTGGAATGGCAGACACGGCAGACTCAAAATCTGCTGGGGGCAACCCTGTGAGAGTTCAAGTCTCTCCGCTGGCAAAATAATTCCTTGAAAAAGGAGATTGAAAAAATAACGCCGGGCGGATTCCTGCCGATAACATTGACGCTCATATTAAGCGAGATCCCTTAGCGCGATCTCCGGCGAAACGGCGGGAGGCATAAATGGAGTATCCGTTTATATTCGGGACGGCAGGACATATCGACCACGGCAAAACGGCTCTCGTGCGGGCAATCACAGGGATAGACTGTGACCGCATGGAAGAAGAAAAACGGCGCGGCATAACTATAGAACTGGGCTTTGCGCCGTTGACTCTGGCCAACGGCAAGACTGTGAGCATAATAGACGTCCCGGGACACGAGCGTTTTATAAGACAGATGACTGCGGGAGCGGCA
The DNA here is from genome assembly GCA_031255395.1 of Spirochaetaceae bacterium. GTDB lineage: Bacteria > Spirochaetota > Spirochaetia > Treponematales > Breznakiellaceae > JAIRMY01. The sequence continues at coordinate 4,407 of JAIRSQ010000148.1, forward strand.
GGCATTGACGCAGCGATTCTGGTGATAGCGGCAAACGAGGGAGTCATGCCGCAGACGCGGGAGCATCTCGATATCTTAAACATACTCGGAGTAAGATTCGGCTTTGTCGTGCTGACAAAAAAAGATTTGGCTGACGACGAAACCTTGGATCTTGCCGTCGAGGAAGCGGTAGAGGTAACGCGCGCTACCTGCATGGAAGGCGCTCCTATAATTCCCGTTTCATCGTCAACCGGTGAAGGCATTTCGCGCGTAGTCGAAGAAATCATGCAAATAACCGACAAAATACCTCCAAGAAAGGGTTTTGGCGCTTTTTTCCTTCCCATTGACAGGGTTTTTGGCAAAAAGGGACTGGGCAGCGTGGTAACCGGAACCTGTTATCAGGGAAGCGTTTCGGCAGGGGACGAAGTTGTTGTCATGCCCTCCGGCATCGTAGGAAAGGCGCGTTCCCTTCAAACGCACGGAACAATTGCCAGCCGCGTGCAGGCGGGACAGCGGACGGCTATCAATCTCGCTTCCGTTTCCCATGACAAATTGGAGCGCGGGGACGCTGTCTGCGCGAAAGGGGCATTTATCGCCACCCGCTGCATGGACGTATGTCTCGACATACTGCCGTCCGCTCCCAAGGGCGTAACGCATTGGCAACGAGTGCGGCTCCACGCGGGGACGGCGGACGTTACCGCCAGAATTTCCCTCCTAAAAATGGACAGCGGCAAGAAAAAGTCGTCCATCCTGCCCGGCAGCGGCGGTCCGGCGCAGATTTTGACCGAATCCGATATAGCGGTTGCCGCCGGACAACGATTCGTGATCCGCTTTTACAGCCCGCTAGTAACTATAGGCGGCGGGCGAATCATGCTGCCAAACGCCGAGACGGTTAAAGGCAGGGCGGAACGCGAGGCGAAGGTCCGGATAATCGAAGAGTTATCAGGCGATTTTGGCCCGGAAAAGCTGCTTGCGGCGATTGTCCGCGATAAGGGCGTCCTAAACGCGTCCAGCCTGTTCGCGCTGTCCCAGATGGAAAAAAAAGCGTTTGAAGAACGACTTGGCCTGATGTCCGCCGCGCTAGAAGAATACGGGCTTTTGGAATTCGGGGCGGCGCGCAATTTTATATCGGAGGACGCGTTCGACGCGCTGGCGCGTTCTATGACGCGGATTCTTACGGACTTCCACGCGAAGTATCCTGAGCGCGCCGGGATAGACGTCGAAAAACTGTACGCCGCGACGGGCGGCGTTCGCAGGGCGGACAAACTTGCGCCCGCGGACTTCAAAGAACTCATATCTGTCGCCGCGGCAAGAAATATAATTTCGCCTGTTGAGGCGCGGGAAAAAACCTGTTACCGCGCTACGGGGCACAGCCGGTCGCCGGACAAGAAATTCTTGGAGTTTGCCGAGCGCGTAATGGAGGAATGCGAGACTGCCGGCTTCAATCTGCTGAAACTGCCGGAGCTTGAAAAAAAGCTCTCTGCCGCGGGCTGTGCCGTTTTGCCCGTTTACATGAAGCGGGTAACGGCATATTTGCGCGAAAATGGCCGACTCAGCGTACTGGAAGGCGGTTTGTTGTTTCCGCTCAAGACGCGCAACCGGATAATTGAGGCGCTTTCTTCGATGAATTGCGATATAACTGTCGCATCGCTACGCGATTCTGTCGGCGTGAACAGAAAATACAGCCTTGCGATGCTGGATTTTCTTGATTCGCAGGGAATAACGCGAAGAATCGGGGATAAAAGGGTTCTGATCGCGCGCTCGCCGCCAGGCAAGCCGGAATGAAATGAGAAAAGGCGGCGGAAAGGACAGTTCCCCTACCCTTCCGGCTTGAGGCAACGGACGCTCCCTAAAACGTCCGTACTTTGCGGCCGTTTCCGGCCCCGCCATGCGCTTTTCATACGCCGGTTTAAGGTATATATTACTGTTATGGCGGTTCCCGCCCGCTTTCCCGCGCGGCCGGAACGCCTCTGAAACGGAACTGCCGGAGGCGAAATAATTTTTAGGATGCTGTTTTGCAAATTGCAAGAAAAATCGCGGTAAGCCTGCTCGTCTGCGTTCTGCTGTTCGCCGGCGTTTGTGTTTTCATGTTTACAAGCCTTTTTAATGCCGTGGAAGCGCGTTTTTACGACAGGACGATACTGAACGGACTGAAAGGCGATCTAGCGTCGTACACGGATATTATCGGCAGCTATCTGGACGAATTGCAAAGCAGATTTTCCAACATTTTGAACGAGAGCGCGGTAAGAAACAGCTTTTGGATTAACCGGAGCCGCGTAGATATCTACGAGCGTGACAGAATATTCGCGTCGCTCGGCGTTTCTCTCCCCGCTCTCCAGCGGGCGCGTTTTATTGACTCGGCGGGAAACAGGATACTTTATTCGACCAATCCTTCCGACCGGATTTTTACGGACACCGGCGAAGCGGCGTATAAGAACTACCGTGAAGTTTCTGGATATATTCCGTTTGACCGGCAGTTGCTTTCAGGCGAAAATGCGCGGCGCATAGCGTTTGACGAGGAAAACGAGAGCGTTATATTTTACTATCCGTTTTATGATTCGGCTGATATTCGCCGCGGCGAAGCGTTATTCACCGTTTCAGCGCGGGCATTGGGCGAGCGGCTTGCCGGAAGCGCGCGGGTAAACCTGACAGATGACATTTCCGTCATTTCAAATCCCGACGGCGTGCTGCTAGGCATTTCTCAGTATGAGGCCGCGCTGTTAAAGGACGCGATCGCCTCAATATGGGCCACGGACGGCGGCGCGCCCGCCCGTATACGCGCCCCGCAGGCCGACGCTCTGGCGATTCTTTCAGCAAAAACAAAGCAGGGAATATTTGTCGGCCTTGTCGTGCCTGAAGAACTGTTTTTGTTTCCGGACTCTCTTAAGGCGCTGCTCGCGGTATCGATCTTCATAACCCTGTTCGTGATTTTTTTTCTTATAATTAACGCGAAGCAGGACCCGGTGGCGATCGTTCAGAGCAGGCTGAAGGAATTGCAGGTAAGCCTGATGCACGAATACTACCAGCTCATGGGCGATATGGATTGGGCGGTATGGCGGCGCGAACTGGAACAGCGGCGCGACGACGTTAAGAACGAACTGTGCCGCGGCATAAAAATGAAGAAGGGCGGCGATATCGAAGGGTATATCAACTCGTTTTTTAACAGATCGTGGGACGGGCTTCTTGCCGCAATAGGCAGCAGGACCGGCATGATTACCACTTTTGACGAGGCCAAGCTAGAAGCGATTCTTAGCCGCGTGCTTATTTCCGCAAAACCTTCCGGAACCGATTATGATTATGAATTTCATACGCTCGCTCAGGATGATTATGACATCGAAGAATTTCAAAGCGCGGACGAAGACGCGCTGCCGGGGGCGGACGGAGAGCGGCACGGCGATTTGAAAGAATCAGCGGAAGCGGGCAGCGAGGTTACAAGCGCTTTTACGGACGCAAAGGCCGCCGGCATAGAGCCGCAAGTCACTCCGTCCCCGGACGAAGAATCGCCTGAAACCCGCGAACCTGCCGCAAACGAAACGCATGGTAAAACGCCGCCCGCATTTGAAATAAACAGCCTGCAAGAAGACCCTTTCGAGGACGACTTCCGCGGGGACGAAAACACGGCTTCCAAAGACAAGTTTGGAATTGGCGAACCTTTTTACGGCGAATTTATTCGCGGAGCGCCCGATCCTTTCGGAAAAACTCCGCCGTACGATGCAAATGCGTCGCGCGATATCGCCGATATTAACGAAATAGCAAAAAAAATTGATATTGAGCCGGTTCATGCCAGGGAATTCCCTAAGGAGTATGATTTTGAACTTGACGTTACCTCGCCGTTCAAAACGATATTTTCAGGCAAAGACAAGCAAAATACGCCTGAGCGACAGCCTTCAGCGCTAAAGGAAAAGGCTCCCGCAAAAACGGAAGCGGCTGAAAAGAACGAACCTGTCATAAAGAAGAGCAGTAACGGCATTGATTATATAAACGCCGCCGCCTTGAAAGAGCAGGACGCGGAGTCGGATGACATTGATCCTGACATGAAGAGTCTGGTTGAGTCCGTTTTGCGGAAACCGCGGAAAACCAAGCCGCTTTAGTCTTTCCACGGAAAAATCAGGCCGCGAACGGTACGGTTGCCTGTTTTTTCGCGCTCGTCGGCCAGAATCGTATCCCAAGGTATGCGCCGGCGGCCAGTGTCGGCGTTTTGTTCCAACCAGTCGTATTTAAGCAACCGCAGCCTCAGAGCCTCGTCAAAAAAAAGCAGTATGCCTGCCGGTCCCGGGAACAGAAACGCAAAAAACACGGAAATTACCAGGAACAGCGCGGATAAAACCGTAGTCCCTATAAAGAACAGCGGATTGTCGATAAACAATAGAAAGCATTTTTTCAAGGCCTTTATGTTTTTTGCGCCGAGTCTGGAACGGACAGGGAAAAAATATTGAAACAGCGCGGACGAAGCGGCGGTAATCCAGAAAACGGTCGAAGCCGCTAGCAAACCCGCCGCGTTGTTTAGCAACAGATAGAACGGAATGACAAAGCCTAACGCCGCCGCCGCCAAACAGAAATACGCGCCGTACGCTATTCCGCCTGTCCATGCGGAACGCAAGCCCTTCAAAAAATCGTCAAAACCAAAAGACGCGTAATCGGACACGTTTTTTACGCATACGGACGCGGCGGACAAGTACGCTGAACACCACAGCGTTCCCAAAAAGAATACGCTCCATGAAACAGCGTCAGGAAGCGGAAAAAACTCCTCCAACAGCAGGCGGACGAGCAGAAAAAACGCGACGGACGCTATGAATCCAAGATTCAGCAACGCGATGCGGAAAGCGTTATCCCAAAGGTCGAAGAATGTTTTTTTCAGCAGAAAACCTGTCATAACACGGACTCTATGCCGATATTATCGGTAGGAGCCTATTGTCGGTTAATGAAGAAGTTTGATATTGCAATGATCTGCCTCGCACTGGCCGTGCTTGTCTGCGCGTTTTTGTTTTATCCCGCTAAAAAAATAAATCTTACAAAGACAACGCTAACATTTTCCCAGTGGCTAAAGGACGATATGGACGAGAAGACCGCAGGCGAAATCATTGCCGAATTTGAAAAAAATAATCCCGCTATCAGCGTCATTCTTGCGAACGGGAGTTATCAGGGCATAAAAGACGATGTTTACAGTTATCTCGAATCCGCTCTGGATGAAATATCCGGCGACGTGAAAGATAAAGCGCTTAGTCTGCCAGATATTGTTTTGATCGACCCGTTATGGATAAACGATTCTGAAAAACAGATTCTGTTCGAGAAGCAAAACGATTTAGAAATACAGGGCGCGAAACAAGATGGCTATACCGCGCCGCTCTATTCTTATTTTACCGCGCTCTTTTACAATATCGATATTTTGGAAGACGCGGGATTCGACCGTCCGCCAAAGACTCGCGGCGAATTTGAAGCGATTTGCCTTAAACTAAAGGAAAAAAACATTTACGGCCTGTCTTTGAGCGAAGATTTTTTTGCCGGCGTTTTTCCATGGATCTGGGCAGGAGGAAACACGGCGGAAGAACTAAACATCTTAAAGGACAAATTTGATTTTACCGGAAGAAATACCGTTGAAAGCATAGATTTTTTGAACAGGCTTAACAAACAGAATGCCCTCGGCCGTCCGCCTTTTATATATGACGAAAGTGAAAAAATAAAGAATTTCATCGCCGGAAAAACAGCGATGATTACGGCTTCGTCAAGGCTTGTAAAGCGTTTCACGGCGGAACAAGGCGGAGCGCGTTTTCAAATCACTGCAATTCCGTACCCGGAAAACCGCGCGACGCGCCCTGTATTCAATATGAACAGCGTGCACGCCGCCGTTCTGTCAACCAGCGAGCATAAGGAGGAAGCGCTGGAATTCGTCCGTTTCCTGGAAACGAAAAAGCAGGAGCTTGCCTCCGCCGCCGGAGCGCTCCCTGGCGGCGTTCCGTTGGCGGTGTTTGACGGGCCGGAAAACGCGGGCAGGACTGACGCCGCCGAATACGCTCCTGTTTACGACAAAGCGAAAAACATCTTTGGAAGCGCCGAAACTGTTGATGACTGGCAAATATTTTCAGCCTGCGCCGCGCTCAACCGCATAGGCAGCGAAGAGATGGAACTCATGTTCAGTTCTGACCGCAACGCCGCTGATACCGCCGCCGCAATTCAAAGACGTTACGCCGCGGCTATAAAACGGCAAGAATAACATAGTCCGGACACTTTTGGAGCGAATCGAGAGCCAAATGCAGAGACAAAGCGCACCAAGCGGAACTCGCGGGCTGACGCGACTGACTGAGGAGGAATAACATAAAGCATGGGCACCATTGGGGGGCGAAAGTTTGCCAAATAGGCACAACGCTATAAAGAAGAAAACCACAAAGAAGAAATAAACAAATGCCTATTGGGATAAGGCCTATGACGGTACAAAATATTCTCTCTGGAAGCTAAGAATGATAATATTTGGGCGGCATATCCTTTGATTCATCGGGCGTTGACACAACAGCCGGCACCGGGGACGGTACATTCTCAAAAAACGATTTCAATTCAGGGAGTGGGGTAACCGGCTTTTGCGGCACGGGTTCCGGCACCGCAATGGGCACTTCTTCCGGTTTTTGCGGCGCGGGTTTCGGCGCTTCAAGCACTGGACGCCCGGTGTCCCCGCGTAGCGCAAAGGCCAGTAAGTCAACCGCACTCGCCGCCACGTCTTCCGCCATGAACAGGTCCTCTTTCAAATGTCGTACCTGCTGTTTTTTGCAGATGTCCAGGTTGGCGGCAGCGTCAATTTCCTTTGCAACGCCCGCTTCTACGACCCGCTGTAAAAGACGGCATTCTTTGGCGTAGTCCGGCAAAACGCC
>JAIRSQ010000202.1 GCA_031255395.1 Spirochaetaceae bacterium
AAGATCGCGGTCGGCTACAGGCTGTAACCGCGAGCGCCTCCGTCATTGCGGGTGTGAAGCGCTCCAGCAGGGCAATTCCCGCGCTGGATTGCTTCGCTCGGCAAATTGCCGCCGGCAATTTGTTGCCGGCAATTTGCTGTCGGCAATTTGCCGCTCGCTCGCAATGACGGCCCCCCTAGGGGCCTGACCCCAGCGCCGGCTCGCAACCTTAAATCGCCAGTTCCTTACCTCATCCTTCTTACTTCTTACTTTGCACTCGCCAGCCCTATCGCCCAAGCTGACTCGCGATTCCCAACCGGCGCCGTTCCTCATTTCTCATTCGCCACCGGGTTGCTTCGCCCTTATTAACTCACAATGACACGGACGCTTCCCGGCCCGTTGCCGGTTCCGTTGACAAAACCCGTTTGCCGGCCTATATTCAGGCTGCGGGCGGCAATCCGCTACGCGGATAAGGCGGAGACAAGGGAGACATGACAAAGAAACGGGTTTGCGTGCTGTTTGGCGGACGCTCGGCGGAACACAAAGTGTCGCTGATGTCGGCCAAGAACGTTTTTGACGCGCTGGACCGGAGCAAGTACGAGGCGGTTCTTGTCGGCATCGACAAAAGCGGAAAATGGCTGCTCATGGACTCAAGCCGCGTCGAGGGATTCCTGCTTAACGCGGACGATCCTCAAAAAATATGCCTTGCCGGCGGAGGAAAGCATGTGGCTCTTCTGCCAGGTTCCGGCGGCGTTTTTGTCAGCGTTGACGAACCCGGCAAGAAAACGCGCGCCGATGTGGTTCTGCCGATGCTGCACGGAACGTTTGGCGAGGATGGCTCCGTTCAGGGGCTGTTGAAACTGGCCGAAGTTCCGTTTGTCGGCTCGTCGGTGCTGGGAAGCGCGGCAGGCATGGACAAGGACGCAATGAAGCGGCTTTTGCGCGAGGCGGACATACCGGTTGTCAAGCATATAACGTTGCGCGCAAAACTTAAGCTGCCGGACTTTAGCGGCGTTGTAAAGACGCTGGGACTGCCGTTGTTCATTAAGCCGGCAAACATGGGGTCGTCAATCGGCATAAACAAAGCGCATGACGAAGCGGAATATTTGCGATTCGCGAGGGACGCTTTCCGTTACGATTCCAAAATCATAATCGAAGAATTTGTCAGCGGGCGCGAACTTGAATGTTCCGTACTGGGAAACGACGACCCTGCCGCGTCCCTGCCCGGCGAGATAAAGCCGACCCATGAGTTCTATTCTTACGACGCAAAATACATCGACGAAAACGGCGCCAGCCTTGTAATGCCTGCGGAAATCCCGCCCGAAAAAACGGCGGAAATACAGTCTCTGGCGATAAGAACGTACAAGGCGCTGTACGCCGAGGGGCTTGCTCGCGTCGATTTTTTCATGCGCGATGACGGAGCGGTTTTTGTCAATGAAATAAACACGATGCCGGGTTTTACAAAAATAAGCATGTACCCGAAACTTTGGGAAAAATCCGGCATTGGTTGCGGCGTCCTAATCGACCGCCTTATCGAAACGGCGTTTGAACGCCATGAAACCGCCCGCTCCCTGAAAACGGACTACTAACCGGGCGCACGCGTTTATTCGCAGTCGGGTTTAATGCCACGCCGCTTGCGGCGGGGAGGCTCATTCGCGGCCTGAGGGATTATTGTTGCTTGAAAAATCTTTTTGTATATTCAAGCTGGTTTACGCCCAGCCGCCGTTCTACCTCGGCGAGAGCCATCGTAAACTGGTAGACAAGCGCCATCATGTGGTTGGGACTGGCGGCGTTAAAAGGATATTCGGGCGAAGGCTCTTTTTGGGCGCGAACTGAAACGGAAAAATCCGGAAACTGAACTATGCCGTAGGCCGTGTTTTCGGTTTTGTCGATCTTGTAAATCAGCGCGACCTCTTCGTTTTTTCTATATTCCGTAGCGATATTGCTTGCGTGCTTGTAGCCTTCGTCCGTGATTCGCTTTAATAAATCGGTTAAAACGAACATAAGATCGCCGTATCCGATATGGTTTAGATAATGGTATTCAGCGTACTCGTTTTCGGTCTGTACGATGACATAGTCAATTTCGCTGCGCTCGTCATATATAACTTTTATATCGGGGCCGTCATAGTTTTCCCAAAACTCCTTTTCGTCAAACTCCTCGTAGTCCTCGCCGGCAGAGTTTTCTGTCCCGTACGGCAGATCCCCCGTTTCCGAAGGCTCAACGGCTTCAGGCGCGCCGGGGTTTACCAGCGCGTCAAACAGTCCGTCCTGCGCGAAGGAAGTTTGCGCTGCGGCCAGTAAAAACATTAGGAAAAAACGTTTCATGCTATATTTATAGCGCGTTTAGCGAGGTTGATAAAGCGGGGCGCGGCCAAAGGATGGCCGCGCCCGCGTTCTATAAATTTTTTAGCTTGACCGTGAACAGGCGGCGAATAAAAAATATTGACAGGGCAAGCGATACGATTTCCGCGACTGGGAACGACAGCCAGACGGCGTCGAGTTCGCCGGTAAGGGACAGCAGCCACGCCGCCGGCAGCAAGACCAAAAGCTGGCGCGCCGAGACGACAAGCAGGCCATGCACGGCGTTTCCCATCGCCTGCAAGACGGAAATGCAAACGATACAGAAACCGGCAAAAATATAAATCGTACTGACTATGCGGAACGCAGGGACTCCGATTCTGATCATTTCGGGCGTCGCGTTAAAAAGCGCCAACATTTTTTGCGGTATCAGCTGAAACGCCGCAAGGCCTATTAACATGATTATCGCGGCGTACGTTACGCTCAATTTGATCGTTTTAATGATTCTGTTTTTATGGCGCGCCCCGTAATTGAACGCGACTATCGGAATAATCGCGCTGTTCATGCCGAATACGGGCATGAATATAAAACTTTGCAGGCGGAAAAACACGCCTAGTACCGCGTTCGCGGTCGGCGTAAATTTTATTAAAATACGGTTCATGCCGTATATCATAAACGATCCGACACACTGCATCAGCAGCGACGGGAAGCCAACGGCGTAAATGGATTTTATTATTTTAGCGTCAGGGCGGAAACCTTTGAACGAGATGTTTATTTCTTTATTTATTTTCAGGTTAAAAATAACGGCTACGGCTACGCTGCAGCATTCGCCGATAATCGTGGCGATTGCAGCGCCCTTCACTTCCATTCGCGGCACGCCGAACAAACCGAAAATAAAAATCGGATCAAGAGCGATGTTCACGACGGCGCCGGTTATCTGGGACAGCATCGCGTAAAATGTCTTGCCTGTTGACGATAAAAGCCGCTCCAGCGTAATTTGGCTGAAAACGGTAAACGAAAAAATGCATATTATCGACAGATAGTCGCGCCCGTAATCGGCAATAATTTTTATATCGGTCTGAGTATAAAAATAAACATCTGTGAACAGAACGCCCGCCGCCAAAAAAACAACGGAACTCGCCCACGCGATAAAAAGTCCGTTCACCGCCGATTTATTCGCCTTTTCAAAATCGCGCTCGCCCAGACTCTTTGAAAGCAACGCGTTTATGCCTACGCCCGTCCCGACAGCGACGCCGATTATCAAAGCCTGCACCGGAAACGCCAGTGACACCGCCGATAACGCGCTCTCGTTTATCTGCGCCACAAAAATACTGTCGACAATGTTATATAAAGCCTGAACCAGCATCGAAAGCATCATAGGGATGGACATGGTTAATATCAAAGAGTTTACGGGCATAACTCCCATAACATTCATGCTTTGAATATGTTCTTTTTATTTTTTACTGTCAAGTAAGTCTGTTTGCGGCGGCGCGGCGCTCCCCGCGCGGCGGATTGAAGCGTCCGCCTGTCGGCAACTTTTCAATCAACGGCAATTTGCGGTATATTAGTATAATGTATAAGCGCCGCCTGCTGCCTCAGCGGGATTCGCCAGTCGAGGACGGCAAGCCATTGCAGGGGACATGGACGACCCCGTTTGAAACCGTGAATTTGCTGTCCGTCAAAAGGCCGTACCGCGTGCCGCTTCCAAACTGGGTTTTGGATCTGCGGATTAAAGAATGGCAGACGTTTACCGCGCAGAACGATGATATATGGCTGGAAGCGGTCATCGCAAATCTAAAACTGTTTTGTTTTGCGGAAATTACTTTTTTGGACAAGAAAAAAAACGAAAAGATGCACGTTGCCAAAGCGCTGCCGCCTGCGGCATGGAAGATGCCGCAAAGTTTGCGCGACGGCGTTGTCGAGCATGACAGCGCGGGCTTTTCGTTCAAAATACATGATTTTCTGGCTTCCAGAAAGATTACTCTTGACATTGACATCGATTCGGCGATAGAAAGGCCGGTCTTTGCCGCGAACCTTGAATTTGACCTCGATATTCAGAAAACAACGCCGCTTGCGGCGAACCTGCTTATAGCGGAAAACCGCCCGATGTACATTTTTAAGGGATTTTCGGACGTTGAGGGAACGGTAATCTGGGGAGACAGGAATATGCCTTTGAACAGGGAGGCAACGGGCGGGCTTTTCCATGATGTCAAGGGCTTTATTCCGTACCGTTCGCGTTATTTTAGCTGCCGGAGTCTGGGCGTTGACACGAAGGGACGGCGTTTCGCTTTCAGTCTTGGCGAGCATATCACCCGAAAACTTAACGTGAATAACGAGAGCGCCCTCTGGCTTGAAGGGACTCTGACGGCGTTGCCGCCCGTGCGGATAGTCATGTACGAGCACGGCGAGGCCGTGATTCAAGACCTTGAGGGCATGGTTGATCTGACGTTTAAGCTGGCTGAAGACACTGTCGCGCGGTTCGACATGTTTTTTGTCGGCATGGAGCATAGAAACCAGATGGGACATTTTAACGGGACGCTGACGACGGCGGACGGGGAAAAGCTGCCCGTGCGGAATCTGCCGGGCGCCGCGGAATGTTTTGATTTCAGGTTATGAGGTATCTTGATGGCAAAGAGGATATACGAGCCAGGAGAGCTTGACAAAGTAAAGAAACGGCTTGGAAATATCAGCGAAAAGGAAGCCAAATATATGCAAAGGGTGCTCGGCGGCGAGATTGGCTACGAGCGCTCCGAGACTTCCGTTTCGGACGGCGCGGGCAGAGGAGCGCCGACTGGAGCCGTTTCAAGGCCGAAACGTTTGGTGGAAACGGTCGCCGGAGGCGGCGCCGTCTCCGACGGCCGTTTGGCCGGTCCGCCAAAGTTCCAGCGGCCCGGAAAACTTTCGTATATTGAGCGCGTAAAGATGGATGCCTGCGCCGGAAGCCCCGAATTCGTCATTAAAACCCCTTTTCAGGTTCTTGTGTCCCGGCTATGTTTCTTCGCTCAACCGGCAGACAGGGTGAGTCCGTGGTTTGTCAAAATAGCGCTGAACGAATACTACGCTCAGTTGGAACGCCTTATAACGTCCGCGCGTCTTTTGTTTCCGCGAAGCGATGCCGAGCTTGGCCGGAAACTGCAGGACGAATCGCCCGCCGCGTTCAAGATTTTGAATGTCATAAGGAACTGGCGGCTCAATGTGATAATGTCGGAAATAGGCAAGGTACAGTCGCGCCCGCGCAACGCGTTTGTAAGGGATTTTGAAACGATGCTGCGCGAGATTTACAAACCGCTTTACATATTGGAAAAGCTGGACGCAAACAGTGACGTGCGGGAAGCGTTTCAAATACTGTACGGCATTCGCCTGCGCGATCAGCCGACAGAAAAAGCGGAAAGGCTGTACGGCAAAATAACGGAGGCGGCGCTGGCGTTTAAGTATGCGTTTTTTAAACTTCACCGTCTGCTGTATCCGCTGCTGATGAAAACTATAGCTACGCGCTATCAGGACTATGAATCGTTTTTTATAGAAAACGGCGAAAATTATAGATCGTTTTTGGGAGTGAGCGAGGCTGACCAGCTGCCTCCCGGCGTAAGCAAAGTAAAACCGGCCAATAAAACGGATGATTCAAGCGAGGACACGGACGATTCGTCCGGCGTTCAAGACGAGGCGCCTGAAGAGCGGCAGGAAAAACAGGATTTTGACGCGTCCGAGACAAAAGCGTTTGAGCGCGGACTGAAACTGCTTGAAACGTTATTTCCAAAAGCGCCTTGGGATGAATTAAAATCATATCCGGATTTTTATCCGTACTTTGCCGACGCTCTTGACATTAAAAAAAACGGAGAACTGCTGGCGCCGGAAGACCCCGCTCATCTTGCCATGATGCTGTCGCAAATTATCGAAGAACTTTTGTACGGCTTCAGGCACATAGAGTTCTGCGAAACGGCAAATTCAAGCTCGCTGGCCGGCATAGTTGACGACTGGCACACGGCCGTCTCTGAAAGTTTTGAAAAAAAATACCTGCCGCTGATATACGAGTATTCGCACTATTTCGAACATTCTTCACAGAGACTGCATTCAACTTACGCGATGAATATTGCCGCCGACATTCATTGGACGCGCCGTTATTATTTTTTGCCCAATTACGAATACACGCCCGTTACGCCGCCGACATTTGCAAAAAAAGACGTCGTGGCGCTTTATAAGACGGCGCGCCGCCTTCGCGGCGATCTGGCTGTCTGCGCCGCCGCTATCGAGAGGGCGAACAAAGAAGGGGGCGCGGCGGCGGACGCGCCGGCAGACGGAATCAAAAACCCGTGGGAACCGTACAACTTTCAGGTCGAGAATCCGCTGTCAAAACGCCTCGATATGCTGCTTGGGAAAAAACAGCGCAACAACGCGTCCCTTGTGTTTTTTACCCTTGCGACCGCAACCGTTCTGGACTACTATTTATGCGGCAGGAACAGCCCGGCTTACGCGACAGACTGCAATATTCTTTTTCGCCATACAAAAGAGGACGAAATGAAGCCGGTTTTCTGGGTCGAAAAGCGGGCCGACACGTTTGCCCTTTTTAAGAAATCGGTCGAAGAGCTTAAGGAAAAAAAATGACGCCATGATTGCGATAACGCCGTCGGGACATTTCTTTATTGAACCGGTCATTGACGCCGACACGTTGATTGACGCGATCATCGCCGCGGATTACAGCGAAGAATTTTGCATAAGCCGAAGTTTTTCTCCCGCTTTTGTCGCGGAGCTAATGTACAGCGGCTTCCTCGTCATGTCCGCCCGCCTCGTCGCGGACGAGGACGAGGCGGGAGACTCTTCGGGCGGCAAAACAAGCGGCGGAAGGTATATACTGTTGCCCAAACACCACCTTACGCGCAACGTTTTGTTTTTTGACGACTTGCACGTAAGCAAAACGGCCGGACGCATGATAAAACGGAACTCGCCGGCTTACGATCTGCGTATAAACGCGGACTACGACAGGATAGTCGAAAACTGCGTAGCGCGGCACGGCGACGACTGGCTTACAAAGCCTCTGCTTGCAAGCTTGAGCCGGATACGGAAAAGCGGCGGCTTGCCCGTCTTTCCGTGTTCGTTCGGGCTTTACCGCAACGGCGAGCTTTGCGCCGGAGAATTCGGCGTGGCTACTGGGCGCGTCTACACGAGTTATTCCGGCTATCATGACGGGAATTCGGAAGGGACGATTCAGATGATAATGACAGCCCGTTATCTGCAAGACAACGGCTTTGATTTCTGGGATCTGGGAATGCCGCTCGATTACAAGTACACCCTTGGCGCTCGCGACATCGGCATAAAAGAATTCATTGAAATTTTTAGAAGGGCGCGGAAACCGGTCATTTGACGGTGAGCGGCAGTCCGGCCACCATCAGTTCCACTCGGCGGGCTACCGCGGCCGTCCGCCGTCCCGCCTGAGCCAGCAACAGGTTATACCGGCGCGTAAGCTCGTCCGCCGGAATGTTGCCAAGCCCTGTTTCATTGCTCACGACAACGGCTTCCGTTTTGCCTTGCAGTTCCTTGATAAAGGCGTCCAGCATCTTGTCAAAGCCGCCGTCCAGCCCGCGGTAAATTATGTTGTTTACCCACATCGTAAGGCAGTCTATCAGAACGCGATCCCCGCAGCGCGCCAGCGCTGCGGGAAGGTCGAGCGGTTC
>JAIRSQ010000022.1 GCA_031255395.1 Spirochaetaceae bacterium
AGGCGGCGAGCACTGACAGAGTCCTCCTGTTGCCGTTTGCGGGCGTAGTTGCCGGGACGGATTTTTACGTCGTTTTTGCCGCCGTAGGACCGGATTTCGCGGGGTTAGGCGGGGGGAGAAGTGGCTTTACGGGGGATTTTAGCGTGTTTCCTAGGAAGGGGTCTGACCCTAGCTTTCATCTTCCATGCAAATAGTCTGCATCCTCCCCCAGCCGGCAAAAGCTCTGCCTCCTCCATACCCGTCACAGCCTCAGTCCGGCACTCCGCCCCATCAGGCGGCTCGTCTTCCATAATTCTAGACCAGTACCGGTCACCCCAGATATGCCCCGTCCAGCCGTTCAACAAGTTGTACCTCACGGCAAACGTCTGCTTTAGCCACTGCATTATACGCGGCAACTGGAAGCCGTCCGCAGGCTTGATGTTGAACACAAGCCATGCGTCTTTCAGCAACAGCCCGCGAATCTCGAAATCGAAGCGCTCCGCCGTATTGTCCAAAACCTTGGCGAAAAGCCGGAGCGCATTACGCGACTGGAACAACGGTTTCCGGTTGTTTACGGCGGTATGGATTTCATACCACGCGCCCTGTCTTAGTTTTCTTAAAGTTCTCATGCATACTTATGGCGCAGATATGCGGTTTTGCTTTAACTTTTCCCTTTCCGTCGCTACAAAAAGACCTCCTCGTCATTGCGAGTGAGCGGCAATTCGCTTAGTGAAGCAATCCAGAAAAAGCATCCTCCGTGCTGAATTGCTTCACCCTTCGGGCTCGCAATGACGACCACCCGAGCAACTCCCTAGCCCTCAATCACCGGTGCCATTGCTCACCGCTCATTCGTGCGCGGGGTTGACGAAATATAGGTTTGCATGTACACTTGAATATATGTTCAACTGAACAGAGGAGATATTGATGAGCGAGACAGATGTCTGTGAATGTGCCGT
Organism: Spirochaetaceae bacterium; assembly: GCA_031255395.1. Classification (GTDB taxonomy): domain Bacteria; phylum Spirochaetota; class Spirochaetia; order Treponematales; family Breznakiellaceae; genus JAIRMY01. Next base: position 936 of record JAIRSQ010000022.1, read on the forward strand.
CATCCATGAGGAGACAGTCGCGGAGGTGCGAAAGCTAATGCCAGACGAGGAAACGATGCTCGACTTGGCAGACCTGTTCAAAATGTTCGCCGACTCCACGCGCGTAAAGATAATTTGCGCGCTGTTGCGGACGGAAATGTGCGTGTGCGACATATCCGCGCTGCTGGGCATGACAAAATCCTCGATTTCGCATCAGTTGCGGCTGTTGCGCCAGACAAAATTGGTAAAAAACAGGCGGGACGGCAAAATCGTCTACTATTCCCTCGACGACGAACACATAAAAATCATTCTTGACATGGGACTGGCCCATGTCCGTGAGTAAGGAGGCATTGTGGAAAGCGCGATAGCAAATGAATTGACGTTGCACGGGGCGAACGCAGTCGAAAAAGACTGCTGTGACAACTGCGCCCGAGCGCGGGAGGGCGTTGCGGACAACGGAAACGGCTCAATGGCTTTTTTCGCGGTACGCATGACGGCGGGAGCGGTTTTCTTTGTGGCTGGACTGCTGATGGAGGCGAATGTGATACGCTTACCGTCTTTCGCGGGCTTTTTTTCGCCCGTTCTGGCTGCCTGTCTTGCCGCGTATGTCCTGATCGGAGCGGATGTGGTGTTGCGTTCCGTAAAAAATCTGAGCCGCGGGCAGGTTTTTGACGAAAACTTTTTAATGACGATAGCGACATTCGGCGCGTTTGCCATCGGCGAGTATCCGGAAGCTGCGGCGGTGATGCTGTTCTACCAGATAGGCGAAGCTTTTCAGGAGGGGGCGGTGCGCCGTTCCCGCTCATCGATAGCGGCGCTAATGGACATTCGTCCCGACCACGCGAATCTAAAGGAAGGAGATGATGTCCGCGTAGTTTCGCCCAATAATGTAGCCGCGGGAAGTCTGATAATCGTCAAGCCGGGCGAAAAAATACCGCTCGACGGCATTGTCATAGACGGCGTGTCCGCCCTCGACACGTCCGCGCTCACGGGCGAAAGCATGCCGCGAGATGTCGAGGCTGGAAGCGAGGTTCTGTCCGGCACCGTCAACAAGAGCGGCCTGCTTACGGTACGCGTTACAAAGACGGCCGGCGAGTCAGCAGTCGCAAAAATCCTAGACATGGTGCAGAACGCGGCGCAAAAAAAGTCGAAGGTAGAAAAGTTTATAACGAGGTTTGCCCGCTACTATACGCCGGTTATCGTAATTGCGGCCGTTCTGCTGGCGGTCGCGCCGCCGCTCGTTTCGGGTAGCATGGATTTTAGCAAATGGCTGTCCCGAGCCCTCGTGTTCCTCGTGGTTTCCTGCCCGTGCGCCCTTGTAATCTCAGTGCCGTTGAGTTTCTTCGGCGGCATAGGCGGTGCATCAAGACGGGGCATTCTGATAAAAGGAAGCTCTTATCTTGAGGCTCTTGGAGACATTGACACGATAGTCTTTGACAAGACCGGGACGCTAACCCGCGGCGTCTTCAAGGTTGACAGAATCGAGCCGGAAACGCCGTACGCCAAAGAGGACATCCTTTTTTACGCCGCCCATGCCGAACATTTTTCAAACCATCCGGCAGCCGTCGCGATTTCGTCGGCCTTTCCAAGCAGAATCGACGGGACACTGGTCGAGGGGCTGGAGGAGATTGCGGGTCGCGGCGTGAGCGCGTGCGTGTCAGGACGTAACGTCTTGGCCGGGAACAAAAAGCTGATGGAGGGCAGGAATATCGGGTTTAAGCCGTATACCGGGACGGGAGTATGCGTGTACATCGCCATCGACGGGAAGCCGGCCGGTCGCATCGTCATAAAGGACGAGGTCAAGCCGGACAGCGCCGCCGCAGTGGCGGCGCTGAAGGAACTCGGCGTAAAGCGGACTGCGATGCTTACGGGCGATACAGAAAAGGAAGGTGCAGCTATCGCGGAAAGGCTGGGCATAGACTCGGCGTTTACGGAACTTTTGCCTGACGAAAAGGTCGTCGCGCTCGAAAAGCTTGGCGAGGAGCGGATTACGAAGGGCAGCCTTGTTTTCGTGGGCGACGGCATAAACGACGCTCCCGTTCTTGCCCGAAGCGATGTAGGGATAGCGATGGGGGCGAGCGGCACGGACGCTGCTATCGAAGCCGCCGATGTCGTGTTGATGACGGACGAGCCGTCCAGAATCCGCGACGCGATAAAGATAGCCCGCAGGACGCGCCGCATCGTCAAACAGAACATTGTGTTCGCCCTTGGCGTTAAAGGCATAATACTGATAGCCGGCGCGGCGGGGGCGGCATCAATCTGGCTTGCCGTCTTCGGCGATGTCGGCGTATGCGTGATAGCCGTCCTGAACGCGATGCGCGCGCTACGGATACGAACGGCAAACGGCCGGATATAAAAGACAAAAAGAGGGGGACGGGGACATGTCCACTCCCCTCAATTTCAACTTTGGCGGAAACCCGCTACCCGGCAGGAGACTCCGGCGCAAGAAGCGGAACATCGAATTCGGGGGGCAGCCTTGTAGGAGAGCCTTTCCCGTCCACGAACGCCCACGTTACCTTGGCTTCGACAATGACATCGTCGCCCCGCAATATCTTTTGCGCTATCACGCCGCTTGCCGCCCCTTTCTTTACAGGCCAAGAGCTTATCAAAATCTCATCGTCCATCATAGCGGGGTGTTTATAGTCTATCTCAACCCGAACCACATAAATGCCGTATCCGGCCTCCATCATGCGTTTGTAATCGAAGCCAATATCGCGCAAAAACTCAAAGCGCGCGTACTCAAGGTAGTTAAGATAGTTGGCGTTATTAACGTGACCGTTGCTGTCGCATTCATAAGTACGCACCCTTATATTACGTTCCGAAACCATGCCTTACCTCACATTGATGATTCTGATACTATTCAATCATGTTCCGTTACTGTCCCGCCTGCGCCTCGCAAGGCATCCGCTTCGAAGACGGCCGCATGTTCCGGTGTCCCGATTGCGGCCTTGTTTACTATCACAACACGGCGGCGGC
>JAIRSQ010000112.1 GCA_031255395.1 Spirochaetaceae bacterium
GGCGGCAAGCCTTCCCGGGCCTGCCGTGTCCGCCGGCGCAATACGGCGTCGCTGGCCCCTAAATCCCTGGCAACCCGGATAACCGGCTTTTCCAGCTTCTGTGCCAGGGCTGCCGCCCCGGCCTTGAATTCCCGCGTGCGCGCGCCATCCCCGGGGTTTCTTTCCCTGCTCTTCCTCCCCTCACGTTCTACCGCTTGCTTATCCTTGTGTCTGCCAGATGGGGCAAGGGCCAAACGCTTTTTTATAATTAGAATAGGTGTTAATTTAAACTAAAAAACCCTGGAGAAAGGAATTATAGTACGTTGAAAAAAAGGTGCTGACGAAAGGTGAAAGATGATTTATAGTATAACTAACTAGGTTTATAAGTAACATTATTTAAAAATCTTGGCAAAAAGCTCGCTGTACAGTCTTTTCACGGATGACCCTATACCAAAGCGTAACATAGGATAAAGCGCGTGTCTAGCAAGCGACCAGTCTTGATCAAGTTAGAACGCCGAGTACCTCACGGTCAAGTACCGGAAGACTCGGACTAAAGTCCGACAAACCGGCTATAATATGCCTCAATCCATGAACGCCGGGTCTCTGGCTTCCTAGGCCGAATGTTTCCCGTCCGCCTGATTGTTGCGCGGCTTACCTTAATACGTGAAATACTATAATAAGGGTACAGCGGCTTTGTCAAGCGCTCCATCAGTTACTCCGGGGCTTCCGGTTTTGCCGCGCTCTGCCGCCTTCGCAATGACGGGCGCGAGCACTATAATGGATTTATGCGTGTTTGCCTGTTTCTTGTTATGACGATAGCGCTGGCGGCGAGCGGCGCGTTTTCGGCGGAGCCTCCCTTTGTCGAGGCTTCGGCGGACGACGAGGAGCGGATAGCGACTTTTTCGGAGGCGGCGCGGGTTTGGGGCGGCGGAATGGAGACGGCAATCGAGGACGCTTACCGGCTCTGCTTTAAAACGTTCATCGTGGACGGCAGGGTGATGAATCTACGCGTGCCGTTTGCCGAAAACCACGAGCGGGACAGCCTTGCCGAGAGCGGCTGGGAATTTTTGGGCAAGGGAAAGTCCAATTCCGTCGCGCTATGGCCTGTCATTGCCGCCGCCTTTGACACGGAAGATTTTTCCAATTATGCCGAGGCGTTAAAGAGCGGCAGGGAACAGGTGGTCATTTTTGACATTGCCGCCCGAAAATGGTCAGTTTCGCAGGATATTTTTGACATCGCCCGCATGAAGGCAGGCTCGTACCACGGCCTGCCGCACCGTCCCTATGTCCTTGTTCAAGGAAACGGCATCGAACCGAGCGACGTTTACAATTACCTTTACTGTATCGCTTGGACAGGGATGGACTGTTCCGGTTTTGTCTGGCACACGCTTTCGTATATCGCAAGGCGGGCGGGCGTCAATCTTGGCACCCAGCTAAGGCAGGCTATCGGCGCTCCTAGGGGAGCGGATCCTTCGTTCTTCGCTGGGACGGCTTTCTACAACTCAAAGAGCCGAGAGATAATTTCCGTCAACGACGCGATAAAAAACTTAAGGCCCGCCGATATTCTGCTGTTTCGCGCGCCGGACGGTTCGATGGCGCATTCGGCCATCGTCCAGTCTGTTGATTTTTCCCGCGGGATAATTCGCTACCTGCAGAGCACGGACGAAGCGCCGCTGGCTGAGCGGGGCGTTCACGAATCGTTCATATACTTCAATCCCAAGCGCGCAGGGTTAAGCCTGAAAGACGCTTCGCTGGAGTGGAGCCAGAAACGGTTTTCGCCGTTCCCCGGCGAAAAGTCTTCGGCGTTTTCTGACGACGGCCAGCGTTACCGCGCGTACGGCGGCGGACGCGTGGCGCGCCTGCGCGCTATGGCTCCGGTCGCCGCGAAATTAAAATGAAAATTGATATGGAGCCTTTTTACCGGGACGGACTAAGGTTTTCATGCAAACGCTGCTCGTTCTGCTGCCGGGCGGGGCCGGGTTTCGTGTTCCTGTCGAGGACGGATGCCGAAAGTATCGCTAAAAGCCTTGATATGCGCTTGCGAGAATTCATACAGGCCTATTGCCGATGGGTCGAATGGGACGGAGGAAAGCGGCTTTCGCTCAAAGAGAAGGCATCTCTCGACTGCGTGTTCTGGAAAGACGGCTGTTCAATCTACGAAACGCGTCCCGTCCAGTGCAAAACCTACCCGTTCTGGGCGTCCATGCTCGGTTCGGAGGAGGAATGGCGAGACATGACGTCCGGCTGCCCCGGAGCGGGCAGCGGAGAACTTTTGAGCCGTGAATATATCGAGGCGAGCGCGAAACTGGACAACGGCACGGAGATAATGACTCTTGAATTGGACGGAGGCTACGAATGAACGGCGCATACAAGCTAAGAAATAAAATAAAGCGTTATGACTGGGGGTCTGCGGAATATATCCCGGAATTGCTGGGGATCGAGAACAGCGAGCGCGAATCTTACGCCGAGATGTGGATGGGGACTCATCCGAACGGCCCGTCTTTTGCCGTTTTGGACGACGGCGAAGCGCCGCTTTCGCGCGTTTCAGGCGAACTGCCGTTTCTATTCAAACTGCTTGCCGCCGAAAAACCTCTATCGATACAGGCGCACCCGGACAAGGCGCAGGCGGAGGCCGGATACGCGGAAGAAAACGCCCGCAATATACCGCTCGACGCGCCGCGGCGCGTTTACAAAGACCCGAATCACAAGCCTGAAATAATATGCGCGCTTACGCCGTTTCGCGCTCTGTGCGGGTTTCGCAAGACGGACGGGATACGGAAAAGGCTGTCGCTTTTTTCCTGCCCGTCCGCAAAAAAACTTCTGCGCCCGTTAGATTCGGGAGCGAATTTGAACGCCGGCGCGGCGGAAAACGGCGCGTTAAAAGAATTTTTGTCCCTGTTATTCGAACTTTCGACGGACGAGCGTGCGGAGTTATCGGAATATATCAACGAAAACATACAAAATATGAAGGATGAGCGTCCCGAATACGCCGCCGAACTGGAATTAACCGGGCATTTGGCCGCCTTATTCCCGCGCGACCCCTCCGCGCTGTCCCCGCTGTACCTAAATTTGATAGAATTGGCCCCCGGCGAAGCCATCTTTGTGCCCGCAGGCATACTTCATTCCTATATTCACGGCGCGGGAGCGGAACTGATGGCGGCCTCGGACAACGTTATCCGCGGCGGGCTGACATCGAAGCTTATAGACCGCGCCGGCCTGTTCGGCATCTTAAAATTCGTCCCGTTCCTGCCGCCCGTTTACAGGCCGCAAAACGCCGCATTTTGCGAGTACGCCGCGCCCGCGGGCGGTTTTTCGCTCTATCGCCTAAAAAACTCAGGCGGTGAAACCGGTTTCCCCGTCTTCGGCGCGTCGATTCTTGTTTGCCTCAACGGAACCGTCCGCTTCGGTTTCAAAAACGGAGAAACGCTGACACTCCGACGCGGCGAAAGCGCGTTTATAGCGGACGGAGCGCGCCGTTCCTTACGACTTTCCGGCAATTTCGAGGCATGCGCTGCCGGCGGGCTTCAGCGCGCTTCGCACTAGCCGTTTTCGCCTCAGTTGGAGCTAAACCTTGAAGGAGCGAGCGCCTTTTTTTCGACAAAATTCCACGACAAATAGGCGGCGCCGAAAGCTGCTCCTATGCCCAGAAAAACAGTCACGTATCCGTTCAAATCGTAATATCCCAGATCAAAAAGGATTTTAAACAGCGGCAGGTGAAAAATATATATGCCGTAAGAATAATCGCCCTTCTTTCCCACACTTCTCAGACGCGGGAAATTAAAGGCAATAAACACTATCACGACGCCAAGAGCAGCAGGAAAAACAAGTTACAGCACGGCACTGAACGTGAACATATATTCCAGTATCACGATTATAAAAGAAGGCAATATGAAAAGCTTAATATGGTTTTTAAGCCAATCAAGATTTATCAAGCATAATATGCCGGTTGTAAAATATGCGATATAATCGGACGATTCCTTTATGCCGCGCAACAACGCCGAAGAAGAGTTGGCGGCAATGAGCGTCCATAAGTTGCTGTACAAAAAACC
>JAIRSQ010000189.1 GCA_031255395.1 Spirochaetaceae bacterium
AAGACGCCGCTGTTCGACCCTGCGTTACAGCCGCAGATAATGAAACTGCCAAAATCTGAACGGCACGATTTTGTCGCGCCGTTAATTTTGCCGGAAATCATGAAAAATGCGGCGGAGGAGTATACTGCGGAAAAATTGGATTTTTATTCTCCCGATTATTTTACCGTAAAGAGCGTTATAACCGGAAAGATTGAACCGACTGACAGCACTTTTACGATTCACCATTTTGCCGCTCGGTATCATTCGGATGATTGGCACAACGTCAGAAATATAGAACAGGAAATATTTACAAAGCATGGATATAATTTACGTTCAAAAATATTTATTTTATTTTGGAGACTATCGTACCGTATAAAGCATTACGGTTTTTTCTTTACGGTACGGTACTATTTTGACAGATTCATCATTCGAAAGAAAGTCATACGGCCTTACAAGTATCATGATGAAGATGCCGAATGATCGCTCTTAGCCCCTCTTATATTTGTTTAAGGCGCCGGTTACAATATGGGCGTTACCGGAGGTATTCGCGTATATGAAGGTCGGAATCGACTCCTTTGGCTGTAACGCCGGCGTTTCCGGCGTCGGAGTTTACCTTAAACAGATTATAAAGCGCATTCCCCCGTCAGGCGAGCTGTTCGAGCTTTTTGGCTGGGAATACGAGCGATACATATATAAGGAAGCCGCCGAGAAAAATATTGAATTCTTGGCGCGTTGCAGAATCGCGGGCGAAACGTCAAATCTGCTATGGCACATATTCAAATATCCCGAATTTGCCGCAGAGCGGAACTTCGACGTGTGCTTTTTTCCCGCGGCGCACCGCAGACTGCCCAATAAATCGCCCTGCCCGACCATAGGAACCGTGCACGATATGGCGGCTTACTGGGGCACGCGGCGGACGCGGGAGCATCTTGGGGCGGTTTTGCGGGTCATACTGCCCGATTCGCTAAGGCGGCTTGAACGTGTCATCGCGGTAAGCTCATGGGTCAAACAGGAATTGATTGATGTGGCGCATGTAAAGGAATCGCGCATAGACGTAGTGCCTAACGGGGTCGACCATGACGCCTACTACCCGCGCCCGGCGGACAGCGACGATGGCGTTCCAATCAAACCGTTCACGTTTACCCGCCCATACATCCTTTACGCGGCGCGGCTTGAGTATCCGGTCAAGAATCACGCCGGTTTGATCCGTGCCTTTGAAATATTTAAGCAAAGAACCAAGTTGCCGCACAGACTCATCTTTGCCGGAATTAGAAGCAAGCGGGCAAACAGGATTGAAGAGCTTGCCGCCGCCTCGTCGTACAGGACGGATGTCATATTTACCGGAGCGTTCCCCTCCGAAAGCCTGCCGGAACTGGTCGCGGGCGCGGACATGGTTGTTATCCCGTCATTCTACGAAGGTTTCGGGCAAGGCGCGATAGAAGCGATGGCGAGCGGCATCCCCGTGGCCTGCGCCCGCGCCGCCTCGTTGCCGGAAACCGCGGGCCATGCCGCCCTGTATTTCGACCCCTTCGACAGCGAGGACATGGCCGACCGCATGGTATCCCTGGCAACCGACGAGGCCCTCCACAAACGCTGTAGCGAAGCCGGCCTCGAACACGCGAAAAATTTTTCATGGGACAGATGCGCCGAACGCACCCTGCAAATCATACAGGAAACCGCCTAGACCGCAAATTTTTCAAAAAGTATTTCCTAGAAAACCCGTGTCAATTTTGTTACGCTTTCTTTTCGAAATGAGAGAATTCCATCGTAAACGTGGCGCGTCCCTGGCTCTCAGAGCGTAGAGCTGTCATAAAGCCAAACATCTTCGACATCGGCGCGTTAACCTTTATTTCCCCGTCCGCTCCGTTTGAATCCATGCTGATCACCTGCCCGCCGCGCTGCGTTACAAGGCTTATAACATTGCCTGTAAACTCGGCCGGAGATACAATCGTTACCAGCATGACAGGCTCAAGCTGTATCGGCGAAGCCTCTCTGCAAGCCTCGTCAAAACAGATGCTGGCGCACGCTTCAAAAGCCGCCTCCGTCCCTGTGACCTCGGAATAGTCTATCTGCGTGAGCGTAACGCCGATGTCTATGCACGGATATCCCAAAACTATGCCGGAATTAAGCGCCCCGTTTACGCCGCGCTCCGCCGCGTCAAAAATTTCCTCCGGGATTTCACCTTTGCGGACGGCGGAACCGTACCTGTTACCGCTCCCCCGCGGCAAAGGTTCCACCCGCAGCGTCAGCGCCGCCGCGTTCTCTTTGCCCGCTATAACGCGCGAAAACGTCTCGCTATGAGAAACGGCGGCGCTCACAGACTCGCGGTACGTTACCTGCGGAGCGCCCACCCGCGCCTCAATCTTGTACTCCTTCAAAATCCGCGTTACCAGCACCTCAAGGTGAAGCTCGCCCATGCCGGAGATGATTAGCTGCCCCGTTTCCTCGTTCTCGCGCTTGGTAAAAGTCGGATCTTCCTTGGACAGAATCTCCAGTATCTCGTTCAATTTGTCCCGTTCAGAGGCAGTTCCCGGCTCTATCGACACGGAAATTACCGGTTCCGGAAACCGCATCTTTTCCAAAACCACCGGGAAACTTTCGTTTCCTATAGTATCGCCTGTCTGCGCCAGCTTCATGCCGATAATGACGCCTATATCGCCGGCCGCAAGCGCGTCCAGCGGCTCAGATTTATTGGAATGCATACGCAATATGCGATTTACGCGCTCTCGTTTGCGTTTTCCTGTATTATAAACAGCCGTCCCGCCCTCAATTTTTCCGGAATACATCCTAACATAGCATAAACTGCCAGCCTCACGATCGTTCTGTATCTTAAAAACGAGACCCAGCGGCGCGCCCTTGGGATCGCATGGCACATTGACCGTCTCGTCCTTCCTGACATTGTACGCAATAGCGGGAGCCGCCTCGTCGGGAGCGGGCAGGTAATCGACAACAGCGTTTATCAGCGGCTGCACGCCTAAATTCCGCCGAGACGCACCCGCAAGCACGGGCAACAGGGCGCGTTTCAACGCCGCCTTACGCAATTCAGTCCGCAACAGCTCCGCCGGAATGCCCGCGCCGGCGATGTACAGTTCCGTTATCGGGTCGGACACGGCGGAAAGCGCGTCAATCAGCTTCTCCCGCCACTCCGCCGCAAACTCCAAGCGGTCGACCGCTATTTCAGAGTAAACAAGATCCTCGCCTTCCGCCCCGTCCCAGCGTACTTCCCGCCAGTCAATAAGGTCTATCACGCCCTCAAAACCGCTTTCCCGTCCGATTGGAACCTGAATCGCGGCTGGAATAGCGCCCAGTTTCTCGCTTATACCGGTCAAAACCTGAAAAAAGTCCGCTCCCACGCGATCCATCTTGTTCACATATCCGATGCAGGGCACATGGTAACGCTCAGCCTGCCGCCAAACGGTCTCGGTCTGAGGCTCGACGCCCCTCACCGCGTCAAAAATTGCCGCCGCGCCGTCCAAAACCCGCAACGAACGCTCAACTTCCGCCGTAAAATCCACGTGCCCGGGTGTGTCAATGATATTTATCTGAAATCCGCGCCAATATGTCGTGGTCGCGGCGCTCTGTATCGTAATTCCGCGCTCCTGCTCCTGCTCCATCCAGTCCATGATAGCTTCGCCGTCGTCCACTTCCCCGATCTTGTGGCTCTTGCCGGTATAGTACAGTATCCGCTCCGTCGTCGTGGTCTTGCCCGCGTCTATATGCGCCATTATCCCGATATTTCGTATTTTCCTTAACATAGCATTAATTTACACCTTTTCCCCTCAACCCGCCAGCCCGCTCGCGGACTTTTCGCTTTCCGCGCCGGAAGCGGTTTTGCTTTTAACGCAAATTGAAGGCGGAACGCGGCGGAACGGCAAGCCCAACGTATGGGAGAATATGAGATTTTATGTTTTTTTTGCCGGATTGAAGCATGACGGCATTAACGCGCCATAAGTATATATGAGACCTTTAAGAGAACTTAAACAGGGTGTATGGTACGAAATCCATACGGCCGTCAACAATGGGGAGCCGTTATTCCAGTCGCGTCAGGCACTGAGGCTTTTAGCCCGGGTTTTGGGCGACACAGCGAAACGTTTCGATTTTGAAATTCGCGCTCTGTGCCTGAAAGACAGCCTGCTCGTATTCAGCGTAAAGCCTGCGGACGGGTTCCAGTTGCCGCGGATAATGCAGTGGCTAAAGCAGACTTTCGCGACGAGGTACAACGCTAGGCATAAACGTAGCGGGCATATCTGGGGCGACCGGTACTGGTCGAGGATAGCGGACGGCGAGCCGCCTGAGGAGGAGGAGCGTTTGAGCGGGATTATGACAGACGCTGAGGAGGCGGAGCTTTCACCGGCAGGTGGAAGGGTCAGACCCCTATCGGGGAGGGTGAAGGCTGGGCGCAAACCTCTTTCGAGGAAAAAAGGGGCTGGGGTCAGACCCTTCCCATGGGAACCCGCCAAAATCCCCCGCAAAACCGCCGCTCCATCAGCTTAACCGCGCAAAAACCCGCCCTTCGACGGCAAAAGCGATGCAAAAACTCTTCCTCGCGACTCCGCCCGCAAACGGACACGGGAGAACTCTTAGCGCGTTCCCGGTTTGGCGCGCATTGCCTACGTTTCAGTTTAAAGTAAGCAAATCTCGATAAAACTGTTGACGGCGGAGAGGGGATGAAAA
>JAIRSQ010000009.1 GCA_031255395.1 Spirochaetaceae bacterium
AACAATATGCGCGTGCTTAGGCGTATAGCCCAAATCCTTAACAAGTTCAAGGATTATACCGTCGTGATCGAAGGCCACGCGCACAATATGTCCGGCACGGAGGCCGAAGAGACAAGCACGGCAAACGGCAATATACCGCTCATCCCGCTTTCCAACGCGCGCGCCGCTTTTGTAAAACAGCAGCTTGTAAGGCTCGGTGTCAGCGCTAACCGCATGACGACCGAGGGGCTTGGCGGACGCAAACCGATCGCCAACCCCGCTAACCGCGACGACTGGTGGAAGGACCGCCGCGTCGAGTTTATTTTGAACAAATAGGAGCGTTAGCATGATAGCGCTGGCAAGCGACCATGGCGGACTCGCGTTAAAAAACGATATAAAGCTCCTGTTGGACGAGACGGGGTTTTCTTACAAAGACTTTGGCACGGACACGGACGCGTCCTGCGACTACGCAACGTTTGCCGTCCCCGCGGCACGGGCCGTGGCGCGGGGCGATTTTGAGAGGGGCATTCTGTTCTGCGGCACGGGCGCGGGTATGAACTATACGGCGAATAAGATCGCTGGCATACGCTGCGTAGTCTGTTCCGACTGTTATACGGCGATCCTGTCGCGCGTCCACAACGATGCCAATATGCTGGCGCTTGGGGGGCGCGTCGTCGGCTTCGGCCTTGCGCGAACGATTGTAAAACTCTGGCTCGAAACCGAATTTTCCGGCGACGAACGCCACAAACGCCGTATAGCCCAAGTGTCGGCGCTAGACAGCCGCTAACTGAAAACGGAGGAATTCAGCATTGATCGAACAAGCGCAGTATGCCGACGGATTGTCGATAAAGGAACGCTACGGGCACGTTTTTGGACCGCTTACGCGCTATTCCCGCGCTCCCGCTAAAATTGACGAATTCAATGTCTATGAAGAGGCTAATCCCGACACCCGCAAGATAATTGACGCGATGGTAGCGGACAACCTGCTGCCCGGCTCCGGGCTTATGGGGAGGGAGCATTTTGCCGAATTTCTTGAGCGTACAAAATCGGGCGAGAGCGCGCTGATACTTTCGGAGCATTACAGCAACATGGATCTGCCTGTTATTATGTACCTGCTGGAGCATGACGGGGGCGATTTTGGCAAAGAACTTTCCAGCCGCATCGTCGCCATTTCAGGCTTAAAGCTAAACGAGGATGACCCGCTGGTCAGGGCATATTCGGAGGCTTTTACCCGCATCGTGATATATCCGAGCCGGAGCCTCGCAAAACTTAACGACCCGAAGGAAATCGGCCGGGGCAAGAAAATCAACATGGCGGCTATGCGCGCGCTGTATTTGGCGCGACAGAACGGGCAGATTATAACGGTTTTCCCCAGCGGCACGCGCTTTAGGCACGGAAAGCCGGAGACAAAACGCGGGGTTCGTGAAATCGACTCGTATCTGCGGCTTTTCGATATAATGATACTCGTGTCTATCAACGGCTCATGTCTGCGTATCCCTCCCGACGGTTCTGAAGATATGCTCGAAGATCGCGTTTTCCGCGACAAAGTTATCATCGCGGCGAGTCCCGTCATTGAATGCAAGCGTTTTCGCGACGCCGTAATCAGCGCGCTGCCGCCGGACGCTCCGGACCCAAAACGGGCCGCCGTCAACCGCGTAATGGAAACGCTAGAAGAACAACACGCCAAATACGAAGCGGCGAAAAACCGCTACTAGCGGGCAAAGCGCGCCGCAAAGACTCAAATCAGGAAAATAAGGGGACAGAATGCTGGTTGTTTTAACAAAAAATATTTCTCCGCATGACACGGATATGATACGGGCGTATTTGAAAGACCACGGATTTGCCGTGCGCGATCAGGCGTTTGGAGACACGGCGTTGCTGGGGGCCTCCGGCAAGGGGCAGGCGGACATACGCGAACTTTCGTTGCTGCCCGGAGTGGAGCGTGTCGCGGCGACCTCGAAGCCTTACGAACTGGCATCGCGCGAAACGCAGGAAACGGACACGATCGTGTCGATAGGCCAGGTAAAGATAGGCGGCACGCGGATTTCCGTAATCGCCGGGCCGTGCGCCGTTGAAAGCCGCGAACAAATATTCGAGACGGCGGCGCGGGCGCGCGAGTCGGGAGCCGTGATGCTGCGCGGCGGGGCGTACAAGCCGCGTACCAGCCCGTACGCTTTTCAGGGGCTGGGAATGGCAGGGCTGGAATACATGAAAGCCGCCGGAGAGGCGTACAATATGCCCATAGTTACCGAAGTCGTGTCGCCGGAACTGGCGGACAGGATGAACGCCCTTACGGACATGTTCCAGATTGGCGCGCGGAATATGCAGAATTTTGAACTGTTAAAGAAGGTCGGATCGCTTGGAAAGCCGGTTTTGCTAAAGCGCGGCCCTTCCGCCACGATTGAGGAATGGCTGCTCTCGGCTGAATACTTGCTGGCGGCGGGGACCAAGGATGTCGTGCTGTGCGAGCGCGGCATAAGGACATTCGAGACATACACGCGCAACACGCTCGATATTTCGGCGATACCGGTCGTCAAGGCGCTGTCCCACCTGCCGGTAATCGTTGATCCGAGCCATGCCGTCGGAATAAGGGCAAAGGTAGCGTCCGCGGCGCTTGCCGCGATTGCCGCCGGAGCGGACGGCCTTACCGTCGAGATCCACCCGAATCCGGACGCGGCGCTGTCGGACGGCCCGCAGTCCCTGTATCCGGCGCAGTTTGAAAAGCTGATGCGGGACATAGAGGCCCTGTCTCCCGTTGTGGGCAAAGAACTGTTGCGGACGCCGCGTTCGCCGGAGCGCGCCGCCGCGCCGTCCGCCGCCGCTCCGGCGGCGGACGGCGCGGCCATGCCGGTCGCGTTTACCGGAGAAAGCGGTGCCTTCGCGGAACAGGCTTTGATACGCGCCTTTGGAGAGGATGCCGGGCGGCTTCAAACCAAGACTTTTAGCGCTGTCTTTGACGCGGTGCTTGACGGCAAGGCGGCCTTCGGCGTCGTTCCGCTGGAAAATTCGCTGGCGGGATCGGTGCGCGAAAACTACGATCTTTTTATGCGCTACCCCGATGTAACGATAGTCGGCGAAATAAAACTCCGCATAGTCCACTGCCTTATCGCACGCGAAGAGGCGTCGACAGACAGCATAAAGACGGTCCGCAGCCACCCGCAGGGTTTTTCCCAGTGCGAGGCGTTCCTTGCGAAACATCCTGACTGGCGGCTTGAAACCTGGAACAACACGGCTTCCGCCGTGTTGTCGGCGGCAAAAGAGACGGACGCGGTCGCTATAAAAACGGTTGCCGCTATCGCTTCGGACGCCGCCGCAAAAGCGCACGGGCTAAAGGTGTTAAAGTCCGGCATCGAGACGGATCCGCGCAATTACACGCGTTTTGTGATACTCGCAAGAAATGACGGCAACGGCGCGCCGGTTCCCCCAAGCATGGGCGAACGGACGCCGGACAAGGCATCGCTCGTATTTTCCGTAAAAGACGAGCCCGGATCGCTGTACGGCTGCCTGAAAATCCTGAGCGAGGAAGGGATAAACCTTTCAAAACTCGAATCCTGCCCGATACTGGGCCAGCCTTGGAATTACCTGTTCTATGCCGATGTGAACATTCCTGCAAACGCAGCCGTGTTCGATGACGCCATTGCAAAACTTAAGGCCCGCGCCGTCAGCTTTTACTTTCTTGGAAGCTACCCCGCCTCGCTGTAGCGCAGCCTTACTCTATCGCTCCCTCGTAGATGATTTTTTCGTTGCCGTCTATCGTAACGGTTGTGTGTTCTTCAAGAATTGACATAGCTTTGCTGACTTGGCCGACAAACACAATATTCGGATTTATCATCTTGAGCATATCGCGGGAGAATTCCGAAGTTCCTTCAACGATAAGACCGCGCGCTATTCTGATGATCGGAATAAAAGAACTGTCCAAGATGTGCGTCAGCAAGATTTCGCCGCCTTTGTCGCGCAGCACGTAGGACGCTTCGGCCAGCGTGTTTGCCTTTACGACGCGGCCTACGCAGCGTCCGCCGAAACCCCTATGCCCGCGCGCCATAATTTTGCCTATGACATGGACTCGGATAGTGTTTGACGTGTTCGGCGAATTGACAGGAATGCCGGCGGTAAACACCGCCTTGTCCGACACTTTGATAAAGTTTTCTTTTATGGCGGCGCTCTGCGCTCCCTGAATCATCGCCTCGCTGTCAAGCTCTTTTTCCACGGCGAGCGGGAAGACGCCCCAGTAAAGCATCATCCTGCGGCGCACGCTGTCGCTCGTAGCGGCGCCCACTACGGGACATCCGGGCCGATACTTGCTTACAAGCCGCGCCGTGTTGCCCGAGATTGTCGGCGTTATGATACAGGCCGCGCCTATCCTTTCGGCTATCAGCGCCGCCGATTCGGCTATAGACTGCGTCAAATCGCCGTCGCGCTTTAGCAGCCTGCGGCGTTCTTCCCGTTGCCGCTTGAACACGTCTGAGGCTTCTATCGTTAGAGCGATGCGGTTCATAGTTTCGACAGCCTCTTCCGGGTACAAGCCGCTGGCCGTCTCGCCTGAGAGCATCACGCAGTCGCTGCCGTCAAGTATGGCGTTGGCGACATCGGTCGCTTCGGCGCGGGTGGGGCGCGGGTTTCGTATCATCGAATCGAGCATCTGCGTGGCCGTTATTACCGGCTTTCCCTCGTTGTTGCACAGCGCGATGATGCGTTTTTGGGCCAAAGGCACCTGTTCGGGCGGTATCTGCACACCAAGGTCGCCGCGCGCGACCATTATGCCGGCCGCCACCCGTATTATATCTTCAACGTTCTCCAGCCCCTCTTCATCCTCAATCTTCGCTATGACTGACATATCGGAGCCTATTGTCGCAAGGAATTTTTGTATCGCCGTAACGTCCTGCCTCTTTCTTATGAAAGAGGCGGCGACACAGTCCATGCCCTGCTCCGCGCCAAAACGCAGGTCGTCCTCGTCCTGTTCAGACATGGCGGGCAGTCTGGTACGCACGCCCAGCACGTTGACGTTCTTGCGGCTGCCAAGCTCTCCGCCCGCCGCCACCTTGCAGCGGATTACCCGTCCATCCAGCTTTAAAAAATCGAGGGACATGATGCCGTCCGCTATCATTATGCGAGCTCCCGGCTTAATATCGTCCGCCAGCAGCTCGTAACTCACCGTTACGCGCGTCCTGCCGTCCTCCTTTTGCGTAAAAACGCCGTCCGCTCCGTACAGTTTTTCAGCGTCAACGGACGCGATCACGTCAACCTCTTCGCCAGCTTCAAGAGTTATATCTTTCCCGTCCTTGACCAGCCCAGTACGTATCTCCGGCCCCTTGGTGTCCAGCAACAGCGCCACGGGAGTTCCCTCAAGTTCCGCCGCACGCCTCACGAGCTCTATGGTTTCCGCCTTGTCCTTATGGCTGCCATGCGAAAAATTGAACCGCGCCACATTCATTCCCTTGCGGATGAGGGAACGGGCCATGTCGACGCTCCCGACCGCCGGCCCCATCGTGCATATTATCTTTGTGTTTCTTATCAGCTTCATATAAACATTATATTAAATTTTGTCAAACTTTTGAATACCGCGCGCAGTGAGTAATGAGGGCTGGCGAGTCGTCCGTGGAGACCGTCATTGCGAGTGCCAGCGAAGCAATCCAGCACCGAGCGGGCTTTGCGAGTCCGCCTTGCGAGCGTCTCTGCGGACGAATGAGCAATGAGGAGTGAGCAGTGGGTAATGAAGGCTGAGGCTGGCTAGCGGGGGTTGCGAGGCGGGCGCGGGGTCAGGCCCCTAGGGGCCCGTCATTGCGAGTCGGGCTTGAGTGGTCAGGCGCCAAGCCTGACTAGCGACTCTCAATCGCCAGTTCATTGCCAGTTCCCCATTATTCATTCTTCTCCTGTCTTGACATATTTTTACTATTCCTGTATAAATTTTAAGCAAAGATTGCGGGAATAGCTCAGTGGTAGAGCGCCACCTTGCCAAGGTGGATGTCGCGGGTCCGACTCCCGTTTCCCGCTGTCTAACAACTTGAAATTTAAGAGGGCATTGTGGCTTTAACTCAGAATATTACACATCTGGACAAATCGGCGGTAAGGATAACTTTTACCTACGGTGCCGATGATTTGCGCGCCAAATATGACGAGATTACGCGCGATTTTGCAAAAAGTTTGCAGATAAAAGGATTTCGGAAGGGCAAGGCGCCGGTTTACGTGCTCGAACGCAAACTGGGCAAGGCCCTTAAAGACGATGTTCTTAACAATATCATCGGAAACACGGTGAATGACGCTCTTAAAAGCGAGGGGTTTCCTAAAGACGCCGTCCCGTTGCCGTATTCGGAGCCGGAAGTCGAAGGCGAACCCGAACTTGACCTGTCCAAAGAGTTGGTGTTTTCAATCAAATACGATACCGTTCCTACAGTAAACATTCAAAAATGGGAAGGTTTTGAGGTAGAAGCGGACGACGCCGAAGTTACAGACGCCGATGTCGAGCGGGAACTGGCGGTCGTGCGCGACCGGAACGCCATCGTAATGGACAAGGAAGACGAAGAAACCGCCGAGAAGGGCGACGTGGTGACTGTCGACTATAGCGAACTGTCGGAAAACGGCGAAGAAATCAACGGCTCAAAACGGCCGGATTTTACCTTTGCGCTGGGCAGCGGCCATAACATCTATAAATTTGATGATGAAATTGAGGGTATGAAAAAGGGCGATACCCGCGATATTCAAAAAAGCTACCCTGAAGATTTTGGCGACACGGAATTGGCCGGCAAAACAAAGAAAATTCGCGTTACGCTTACGGCCCTGAAACGAAAGGAATTGCCGTCAGACGACGAACTGGCGCAGGATGTCGATGAAAACTTTAAAACCATAGACGATCTAAAACGTTCCATAAAAGAAAATCTTGTAAAAGTGCTGTCAGCGCGTTTGGAACAGAAAAAAATTGACAAACTGGTAAAAACCATTGTAGAAAACAATCCGGTTGACGTGCCGGAATCCATGATCAAACTTGAAACCGGCTCAATTTTGCGAGGAAGATTCGGGAACGGCCTTACGGACGAAATGCTTGCGAGAATTCTGGAAATGCCTGGCAACGAAGAGTTGCGGCAGAGCGCGGCGGAAAAAGCGGCAGCGGCGTTAATACTCGACAAGCTGATGAAAGATTTGAGCTTGGAAGTCTTGGACGAAGATATTGAAGCCAGCTACGAACGGTACGCCAAAGACGCGGGAAAAACGGTCGATGAGATTAAAGAGATGTTTAAAGACGAGCGCGTCCGCAACGTTTTAACCGAAGATATTAAACAAAAAAAGCTATTCGACCTTCTAGTAGAAAAGAATACGATAAAAATGGGGAAAAAAGTGAATTTTCTGGATATTTTCCCGGAAAATTCTTAAATTAAAGTATGAATGAAAAAATGAACACCCTTGTTCCTGTAGTGGTCGAACAGACGGGCACGGGTGAACGTGCATACGATATTTATTCGCGTCTGTTAAAGGACCGTATCGTATTTCTTGACGGTGAAATAAACGATTTGACCTCCGACCTTGTTGTCGCGCAGTTGCTTTTTTTAGACGGGCAGGATACCGAAAAAGACATCAGCCTTTACATCAACACGCCCGGCGGTTCCGTAACCGCGGGACTCGCCATCTACGACACGATGCAGTATGTCAAATGCGACATCCAGTCGATATGCGTCGGTCAGGCGGCAAGCATGGGAGCGCTGATTCTTACGGGCGGCACCAAAGGCAAGCGCATGATTCTGCCGTCCGCTCGCGTGCTAATCCACCAGCCGTGGGGCGGCGCACAAGGGCAGGCCCGCGACATCGGCATACAGGCAAAAGAGATACTGCGGCTTAAAAAGCTCACGATAGATTATTTTTCAAAACACAGCGGCAAGGAGCCTGAACAAGTCGCCATCGACATGGAACGGGATTTCTATATGGCCGCCGAAGAAGCGGTGGCTTACGGCGTTGTTGATAAAATTTTGCGGAGGGATGATCATGGCAAGACTTCGTAATTCCGGCAATTCCGAGCGGAATTGTTCTTTTTGCGGAAAGAGCGGCAGCACGGCGCGCAGGCTTATAGCCGGACCTTCCGATGTTTACATCTGCGACGAGTGCGTGGAAGTTTGCAGGCGTATCCTTAATGACGGCGAACGGGAGCTTTCCAGCCAGTTTACAGGCGATATTCCGCGCCCAAAAGAGATAAAAGAATACCTTGACCAGTTTGTCATCGGCCAGGACGACGCGAAAAAAGCGCTTTCTGTTGCCGTTTACAACCATTACAAGCGCATAACAAACCCTGTGAGCGATCCCGAAGATGTCGAAATCGAAAAATCGAACGTCTTGCTGATAGGGCCGACCGGCACGGGCAAGACACTGCTGGCCAAGACGCTGGCGCGCAAGCTCAAGGTTCCGTTTGCGATAGTGGACGCGACAACGCTGACCGAGGCGGGTTATGTCGGCGAAGATGTCGAAAATATTCTTCTAAAGCTGATTCAAAACGCGGGCGCCAATATAGCGGCGGCAGAACGGGGCATAGTCTACATCGACGAGATCGACAAAATCTCGCGCAAGGGCGAGAACGTGTCAATAACGCGTGATGTTTCGGGCGAAGGCGTCCAGCAGGCTCTGCTTAAAATAATCGAAGGCTCCGTGGCGTCCGTGCCGCCGCAGGGCGGGCGCAAGCATCCGAATCAGGAGATGATACGGATAGATACCACGAACATCCTGTTCATCTGCGGCGGCGCGTTTGTCGGTCTGGACAAGACGATAGAACGGCGCGTCGTGCAACATCCTATCGGCTTCGGCTCGGAAGGGCGCGGCTCAAAGAACCAGAGCGCGAAAGAACTTTTTAGCAACCTCCATCCCGACGACCTGATACAGTTCGGCATGATACCGGAATTCGTGGGCCGCCTGCCAATCACCGTTTGCCTTGACGAACTTAAAATCGATGATCTAAAGCGCATCATTACGGAGCCGCGCAACGCGATAGTTAAGCAGTACCAAGCGTCGCTTGCTATTGATGATGCCAAACTTGAGTTTGACGAAGAAGCCATCGACGCTATAGCCGAAACCGCCATACGCCAAAAAACAGGAGCGCGGGGGCTTAGAGCCATAGTGGAACGCATGATGACAGACATAATGTTTGAACTGCCCTCTCAGCCGGGTCGCAAACGGGTCGTCATCACGCGGGACACGGTCGAAAAACTCCAGCCCCCCGAAGTTTCTTTACTCGCAAAATCCGCCTAGAGGCGGCAATAAGAGTTTCGGGCGGAAGAACAGGAGCTTGTAGCATGGAATTGGAATCTCCGGCGTTCTCCCTACTTGGCACTAAACCGTAATGAAAGAAAGGTTAATGATCCTTGGGGCCGGCGTGATGCAGGGGCCGGCAATCCGGGCGGCGGCGGAAATGGGGCTTGAAACGGTTGCCGTTGACGGTAGCAAGGACGCGCCGTGCGTCGGTCAAGCCGACATTTTTGAGCAGATAGACCTTAAAGACAAGGAAGGCATCGCCGCTCTCGCGCTCCGGCTAAAGTCGGAGCGCGGCGGGCGCGGCCTCTCCGGCGTCATGACGGCCGGAACGGACTTTTCGGCGACCGT
>JAIRSQ010000012.1 GCA_031255395.1 Spirochaetaceae bacterium
GGGGGGGGGGGGGTATTTCTGATGTTTATATAAGTTATTTTTCCGGAATACAATTTTCCCATTTCATTTAGAAAATCTTTTAATACATTGATATCATCGTTTCTATGTGATATAAAACATATTTTATTTGCGGACAGTAATAATTTATTTATTTTTTCAAACCGGTTTTTCATCATTTTCCTAAACATAGCACTGTCATTTTCTACATTATCATAATGCATTGATACAATTTTATTCTTCCTGTCTATATACCAATGACAATTATGCTCCAATGATTTTTCTTTGTCTTTTACAAAATCAATAAAAAAATCGTCAAATTTTGTTTTATACAAATGAACAACGGTCTCCAACGAATAAGACATCATCCAATCAAGAGGATTAGCGCACAGTCTTAAGCCGTGTTTTTTCAAATAATGCGTGGCCCGACATGCAACGCCAACGCTAAGAATAATATCAAAGACATTTTTTTCATTGACGGCGGTTTTTTTATAAAGCTTCCGGTATTCATTATATTTTTTGTGTAAGACAATTATTCCATAGGGTAAAATTGCTTTAATTATTTTCTTTGGATGTATTTTCATAAAAGCATTATGCTTCGCCGCTAATTATTTGTCAATATATCTATGAGAATTTTAGGGCAAATGGCATATAGCCTTTTTGAGTGGCGCGATGCCAAAGTTTGGGCGGATTTTAAGGCGCGATATAAGCGCCATGCCAAAGGCGGCTGTCCGGCGCGGCGGTCTCGTCATAGGCACTCTGGAAACCGCCTTAGGGCGCTTCCTTGTAACCGCAAACTGCCGGGCGCGGCGCTTAAAGCCGTAAATCCCGGCAATAACGCCGGCACTATGGCTAAGGTCGCTGGCAGCCTTGCCGGACGGACGTTGGCGCTGCGCCAGAATTCCATGGCAAATTGCAGCCTAAAGTCAGACCCGCACCGACACCTTGAATTCCAGGGGCAGAAAATGTAGGCTTTGTATATGCCACAATCGGGAACCAACAGAAAAGACTGGAAAGAACTGGCGGAAGAGCATTATTCCGAATTATACGGACAGCTTGACCCGCTGGAAGCCGCGTCACGGTGCAATTTGCAATTCGACGGGAAGGCGTTTTCGTTGCGGTTGATGGGAGCAGAGTACCGCGCCGCCTTCCCGCAATTTCAGCTGAACCTCGGGGCGGAGAAAACTTCGGTTTACGACGAGAGCGTCCGCGTCCTCTTGCTGCGCTACCTCTGCGGCGGAAGATGGCGCGAGGCAGGCGGCAAGCAGTTGTCGTATAACGACATACCTTGGGGGGCTCTGTACTTTAGAAATTTTGAAGGGCGGTGCATAAAACGCCTCGAACGCGCCTTCGGCGGCGATTTGCGCGGATTTTCAGAAATATTTGAAACCCATGAAAGCCTGCGCGCCGAAAGGCTTGCCGGGAAGGAATGCGGATGGCGTTTCGAATTTTTGAGCGGCCTGTACATGAGCGTTATAATTTGGGAAGGCGACGACGAATTCCCCGCGAAAGCGCAAATTCTTTTTGATGACAACTTTCCCGCGGCTTTCAGTGCCGAAGACATCGCTGTTGCGGGCGATATTTGCATATCACGGCTAAAAGAAATGAAAGATGAGCGGCGGCAAATACATTAACCGGACAGTTGTTTTTACAGGCGGAGGAACAGGCGGACACATATATCCCGCCATTGCGACGGCTTCGGCACTAAAGGATATATGCGACTGTCGTATCGTGTGGATAGGGTTCAAAAACTGGTTCGACCGTTCTATCGTCGAGGGAGCCGGCATAAAATTTGAAGCGATAAACGGCGGAAAACTGCGGCGCTATTTTTCGTTAAAGAATTTTACGGATATTTTTAGAATCGCTGCCGGCTTCTTTGCCTCGTTAGTGCTGCTAAAAAAATATAAACCGGCACTGATTTTTTCAAAAGGCGGTTTTGTCAGCGTACCGCCGTCCGTTGCCGCCGCCGCGCTTGGCATCCCAGTGTTTACGCACGAATCGGACTTTAGTCCGGGTCTTGCGACAAGAATTAACGCCCGTTTAGCAAAAAAAATATTTATAACTTACGAACAGACAAAACGTTTTTTTAAAAAAAAATATTTTGATAAAATAATTCTAAGCGGCAATCCCGTGCGGTCTGAATTTTACACCGCAAACCCCGATAAAGGGCGGGCGTTGCTCAATGTCCAATCCGGTGAAAAGATACTGCTTGTGCTGGGCGGAAGCCAGGGAGCTGAAGAGATAAACAGTCTGATTGAATCGTGTCTAGCAAAGCTGACAGAAAAATTTTTCGTGGTTCATCAGACGGGGCGTAGCGGGGAAGAACCGGCGGCACTCGCCGATGAAAAAACGCGGCGGCGTTACATAAGGCTCCCTTACATCGGAGAAGAAATGCCGGATATTCTGGCGGCGGCCGCGCTGGTTTTGGGCAGGTCGGGAGCGGGAACGGTTTGGGAGTGCGCCGCCGTAGGACGGCCAATGGCGCTCATTCCGCTTACAACGGCGACGCGCGGCGATCAGATTGAAAATGCCAGATTCTACGAGGAAAAGGGCGCGGCGCGGGTGATTGTAAGGCCGAACGCGGCCGGACTGCTTAAAACTCTGGATGAATTGTTAAGCGACGAGGAACGTTTAACGGCTATGGCGGCGGCGGCGGCGCAGATCGGAACGACGCGCGGAGCCACTTTGATAGCGCGGCATATATTTGAATTTATTGGAGGATCGACTGAATGACTTATGCTCCGTTGGATATTGTTTTAACTATATTGCTTCTCATTATAGTCCTGCGCGCCGCCCTGAACGGCTTCGTGGAAGAAGCGCTGGGAATGGCATGGCTTATACTCGGTCTAATTTTTTCGATCAGCTTTTACCGGCAAGGCGCGGCTTTCATGAGGACAAAGATTTTGGCGGACGTGAAAATACTGCCGGAAGTTTTATCTTTCGTGATTCTGTTCCTAATCGTATTCATAGTCGTAAAAATTATCACTCATATATTAAAAGATATCGTGCAAAAAATACGGCTCGGCGGGCTGGATCATTTTTTAGGAGCGCTGTTCGGCATTTTTGAAGGTTTGCTGGCGGCGGCGCTTATCCTGTTCGTCATAGACGTACAGCCATTGTTTGACAAAAATGTCGTGCTAAAAAACAGCGTCTACAATCGGGTTTTGTCCGACAACGTAAGTTCAGCGCTGGAGACGGTTAAAAAGCGCAAGGATACGGACGTTGGCGTTCCGCCGTCCGTACCCGTTGACGCGCCGGCCGATGCCGGCGGTTTTGGAAAAGAATAACTTGTTTGAAAACATGATAAGGCAGCCGATTACAGACCGCCTGAAAGCCGATATTGCAAACAACGTTCTCGCTCCGTCGATGCTCTTCGCAGGGCCGCCAGCTTCCGGCAAGGGTACGGCGGCGCTGGAGATAGGGCGGGCGTTTTCCTGCGAAACAGAGGGAGCGCCGTGGAACTGCCGTTGCCGCGCCTGCGCTTGTCATCGCTCACTTTCTCATGACGACCTAGTTGTAATGGGGCCGCGCCTATTCTCCGCCGAAATCGCGGCAGCCCGCGCCGCTCTGCTGCGCGACACGGAATCTCCGTCGTCACGGACATTGTTTTTGCGCTCCGTCCGCAAACTGCTCCTCCGTTTTTCACCCGTGCTTATGGCCGACGATCCGAAAATCACAAAATTGAACGGCATATTGGAAGCGATAAACGACGCGATGGAAGATCTCAGCCTGCTGTACGGCGTTACGGGCGACGCGCCGGCGGAAAAAATTATCAAGCTTTGTGACGCCGTTATCAAGCACGCGCAAAAACTTGAAGCCGAAGGTGTCTCGGACACCGTTCATGTTTCGCACGTCAGAAACGCCGCGTACTGGCTGCACATCGCCCCTTCCGGCAAGCGCAAGCTACTGATCATAGAAAACTCAGACCGTATGCAGGATGCGGCGCGCAATTCCTTGCTGAAAATTTTGGAAGAGCCGCCGGAAACAGGCGCGATAATACTTTGTTCCGCAAAGCCGGAGGCCCT